>DATNJD010000182.1:0-16213 GCA_035604075.1 Acidimicrobiales bacterium | reverse complement strand
CGCCACGACGGCCTGCACGGCTTCCTCCGACAGCACGGCGTCGGCCGGCCGCGCCTCGTGCAGTTGCTGAGTGATCAGTTGGTGCGACTGCCGGTCACCCTCGGGCCCCAGATCGCCGGTGTCGTCTCCGGCGTCGGCGCGCACGGCCAGGAGAAGAGCCCCGGCACGACCGGCGATCCGGGCGGCGAGCGTGTGGTCGTCGGGGCTGGGCATAGGCCAAACGACCCTAATTGAGACCACTGGAACGGGTTCCCAAAAGGTCCCGACTAACGTGGAAAGTCTATGGAGCAGGGGGTGTCCGCCGGTCCCGGCCAGTACCAGCTGTCACATCTCCAGGCTCTCGAGGCCCAGTCCATCCACATCATGCGGGAGGTGGTGGCCGAGTTCGAGCGGCCGGTACTGCTCTTCTCGGGGGGCAAGGATTCGATCGTGATGTTGCGGTTGGCCCAGAAGGCCTTCTGGCCGTCGCGGTTGCCGTTTCCCGTCATGCACGTGGACACCGGCCACAACTTCCCCGAGGTCATCGAATTCCGCGACCGCCGGGTGGCCGAGCTCGAGGCCCAACTGGTGATCGCCTCCGTGCAGGAGTCGATCGATGCCGGCCGGGTGGCCGAGGAGCCGGGCCTGCACCCGTCGCGCAACCGGCTCCAGACGAGGACACTGCTCGACGCCATCATGGGCCAGCGTTTCGATGTCGTCTTCGGCGGGGCCCGGCGTGACGAGGAGAAGGCCCGGGCCAAGGAGCGGGTGTATTCGTTTCGCGACGAGTTCGGTCAGTGGGACCCGAAGAACCAGCGGCCCGAGCTGTGGGGGCTCTACAACGGCCGGCACCACCCGGGCGAGCACATCCGGGTCTTCCCGCTGTCGGATTGGACCGAGCTCGACATCTGGCAGTACATCGACCAGGAGCAGGTGGAGATCCCGTCCATCTACTTCTCCCACCGCCGGCAGGTCTTCCGCCGCGACGGGATGCTGCTCTCGGTCGGACCCTTCACGAGTCCCGTGGACGGGGAGGAGACCTTCGACGCCACCGTCCGCTACCGGACGGTGGGCGACATGACCTGCACCGGGGCGGTGGAGTCGACGGCCGAGACCCTGGCTCAGATCATCGAGGAGATCGCCGTCTCGCGGCTGACCGAGCGCGGTGCCACCCGGGCCGATGACCGCGTGAGCGAGTCGTCCATGGAAGACCGCAAGCGCGAGGGGTACTTCTAACCATGGAGCTCCTTCGTTTCGCCACCGCCGGCTCGGTCGACGACGGCAAGAGCACGCTGATCGGGCGGCTGCTGTACGACTCCAAGGCCATCTTCGAGGACCAGCTCGAGGCGGTTGAGCGCGTGAGCCGCCAGCGCGGCGAGGACTTCACCGACCTGGCGCTGCTCACCGACGGCCTGCGGGCCGAGCGGGAGCAGGGCATCACCATCGACGTGGCCTACCGCTACTTCTCCACGCCGGTGAGGAAGTTCATCATCGGCGACACGCCGGGCCACATCCAGTACACCCGGAACATGGTGACGGGGAACTCCACCGCCGACCTCACCCTCGTCCTCGTCGACGCCCGCAAGGGCATCGTGGAGCAGACCCGGCGCCACGCCTTCCTGGCCTCGTTGCTGCGGGTCCCCCACCTCGTGCTCTGCGTCAACAAGATGGACCTGGTCGGCTATGACCAGGCCGTCTTCGAGGAGATCCGCGAGGAGTTCAAGGCCTTCGCCACCCGGCTGGAGGTGGCCGACCTCGCCTTCATCCCCATCTCGGCGCTGAACGGGGACAACGTCGTGCAGCGCTCGCCCAACATGGGCTGGTACGAGGGGCAGTCGCTGCTGCACCACCTCGAGCAGGTCTACATCGCGTCGGACCGCAACCTCATCGACCCCCGGATCCCGGTGCAGTGGGTGGTCCGGCCCACGGCGTCGACCGTTCCCGACTACCGCGGCTACGCCGGCCGGGTGGCGGGCGGGGTCTTCCGGCCGGGCGACGAGGTGACGGTGCTGCCGTCGGGGCTGACCACCACCATCGCCTCGGTCGACACCTTCGACGGGCCGGTGGCAGAGGCCTTCCCGCCCATGTCGGTCGTGGTCCGGCTGGCCGAGGACCTGGACGTCTCGCGGGGGGACATGATCTGCCGCCCCCACAACCATCCGGCCATGGGCCAAGACATCGACGCCATGGTGTGCTGGATGACGGACAAGCCCATGAAGCCGGGGGACTTCCTGGCCGTGAAGCACACCACGCGCTGGGCGCGGGCCGTGGTGAAGGACGTCCACTACCGGCTGGACGTGAACACGCTGCACCGCGACGAGTCCGCCAGTTCGCTGACCCTCAACGAGGTGGGCCGGGTCAGCTTCCGGCTCACGCAGCCGCTCTTCTACGACAGCTACCGGCGGAACCGGACCACGGGATCGTTCATCCTGGCCAGTGAAGAGACGAACGTGACCGTCGGCGCCGGCATGATCCTGGGCGGGGACTGACAGTGAACGGGGACCGGCAGTGAACGGGGACCGGCAGTGAAACAGCACCCCGACGTGGTGTGGTCGCCGGGCTCGCTCGGCCGCGATCAGCGCTGGGACACACTCGGCATCCGGGGCGCCACGATCTGGTTGACGGGGCTGTCGGGCTCGGGGAAGTCGACGCTGGCCACGGCGACCGAAGAGCACCTGATCGCCCACCGCCGTCCCGCCTTCCGGCTCGACGGCGACAACGTCCGCTGCGGGTTGAACAGCGACCTCGGTTTCGACCGGGAGGGACGCGACGAGAACGTCCGCCGGGTGGCCGAGGTGGCCAAGCTCTTCGCCGAAGCGGGCGTGGTGGCCGTGGTCGCCCTGATCAGCCCCTACGCGGCGGCCCGGAAGCTCGCCCGGGACCTGCACGAGGCGGCCGGGATCACCTTCATCGAGGTCTATGTGGCCACGCCCGTGGCCGTGTGCGCCACCCGCGACCCGAAGGGCCTCTACGCCCGGTCCGAGGCGGGCGCCGTCGCCTCGCTCACCGGGGTGGACGACCCTTACGAGGTCCCCACCTCGCCGGATCTGACCTTGGCGGGGGATTCCCCCTTGGACGAGTCGGTCGGTCGGATCCTCGAGTGCCTGGACTTCCGCGAGGCGTCGGCGCCGACGTGAGCCTTCGGCTCCGAGCGCGCCTTCGGCCCCCGTTTTTCGGCGGCAGAGGGTAGGAATCACGGACGTAGGATCACTTGGTGTGGTTATTTGGGGTTACGAGGGGCAATATTCAACCTGGTAGTGTCATTTTGACCCCAATCCGTCACCAAATGAACTCTTCACGTCATCAGATTTGGTGATGTCTCGGGCGGAGAGTTCCGCCAGACTTGGCAGAAGCAGACGTAGAACCGCGCGCACTCGTCGGGAGGCGGACAATGTTCAGAGGTCGATTCAAGAAACTGGCGGTCGCGACAGGTGCCAGTGTCCTGGTAGCCGTCGCCGGTCTGGCCGCCGTGCCGACCATCGCCAGCGCCCAGGGCACGTCGCCCACCAGCACCTCGGTGACGACGAGGCCGGCCAGCACGACGACGGCGCACCCGCTGACCGTCACGGCCACCGTGGCCGCCGTGACCGGCGAGGCCTCGACGGTCCGGGCCGTCACGCCCAACGCGCCCACCGGAACGGTGACCTTCACCATCACCGGCCTCCACTCGGGCACGGCCAGCTGCAAGACGTCGAACGTGGTGACCCTGAACCGCAAGGGCAAGGCCACCTGCCATGTCCTCGCCGGTCAGCTGTTGGCCCACGACTCGCCCTACAACGTCGAGGCCGCCTACTCCGGTGACGCCACCTTCGCCCCGAGCAGCAGCACCACGGCGGTGACCGTCGCCAAGGCCCGGACGAGGACGCATCTGAAGATCGATTCCCGGCCCCACAACGGGACGGCTAACGCCGTCACCGCCAACGTCACCACCGTTCATGGTGGGTCGCTGCTCACCGGGGACGTGGTGTTCTCGGTGTCGGCCTCACCGGCCACGCTCAAATCGAAGCGAACGTGCACCAACGGCGGCGACGTGCAGCCACTGGCGGTGACCGGCAACGTCGGGACCGCCACCTGCGACCTGCAGGCCGGCTGGTTCGTCATCTCCAAGGTCGGGCCGGGCAACAAGTTCCCGCACGGCTCCTGGAACGTGACGGCCAACTACTCGGGCGACGACAACTTCCTCACCAGCGTGGGGACGAAGTCCGGACACTCGAAGTCGTAGCCACAAGGATCGGAACAAGTCTGAACAGGACGATGCGCCCGGCTCCGGTCGGGCGCATCGTCGCGTCCGGGGGTCGCTGACCAGGTGGTCGGGGGCCAACGGAGCCGCCATTAGGCTTGCCCCGATGCCGGCGGCCACGTATCTCGATGAGATTCTCGCCGTCCATCGGGCGGCGGCCGCCGCCGACGGGCGCGACGTCGCTGCCCTGGTGGCCGAGGCCGCGGCCTGCGGGCGGGGCCGGCCCTTCGCCGACGCCCTGCGGCGCCACGAGGGACTGGCCGTGATCGCCGAGATCAAACGGCGGTCGCCGGCGCGCGGTGACCTCGATCCGGGCCTCGACCCCGCGGCCGTGGCCCGGGACTACGAAGCGGGCGGGGCGGCCTGCGTGTCGGTGCTGAGCGACGTTTCGTTCTTCGGCGGGTCGGCGGCCGACGTGACCGCCGCCCACGACGCCTGTGGGCTGCCGGTGCTGCGGAAGGACTTCACCGTGGCCGAGGCCGACGTGGCCGACGCCCGGCTGATGGGGGCCGACGCCGTCTTGTTGATCGTGGCCGCGCTCAGCGACGGCGAGCTCGGGGATCTGCTCGGCCTGGCCGGGACGGTCGGGCTCGACGCTCTGGTCGAGGCCCACGACGAGGGCGAGGTCGAACGGGCCCTCGCCGCCGGGGCCGAGCTGGTCGGGGTGAACCAGCGTGATCTGGTCAGCTTCGCCGTCGACCACGAGAGGGCGTTACGGGTGGCGGCGGCCATCCCCGCCGACGTGGTGGCCGTGGCCGAGTCGGGGATCCGCGGCGGCGACGACGCCCGGCGTCTGGCCGACGCCGGCTACCGGGCCGTGCTCGTGGGCGAGACGCTGATGCGCGCCGGCGACCGGCGGGCCGTTCTCCGGGATCTCGGCGGGCATCCCGTCGGAGACCGCCTCGGGCGAGCGGACCGTGTCGGGCGGCCCGGGCGCGTCGGGAGCTGAGATGGTCGGGAGCTGAGATGTTCGTCAAGATCTGCGGGATCACCACCGAGGCCGACGCCCTGCTGGCCGTGGCGCTCGGGGCCGACGGGATCGGCTTCCTCTTCGCGCCGTCGCCGCGCCAGGTGTCGGCCCAGGCCGTCCGGCGGATCACCGAGCGGGTACCGCCCGAGATCATGACCGTCGGTGTCTTCCGCAACGAGGCGCCGGAGCGGGTGGTGGAGATCGTGAACAGCATCGGGCTGAAGGCGGCCCAGCTGCACGGGGACGAAACGGTGGAGCAGAGCCGGTGGGTGGCCGACAGGGTGGCGCTCACCATCAAGGCCTTCCCCGCCGGGGACGCCCGGATCGGCCGGATCGACGACTACGGGGCCGGCTACGTGCTGGTCGACGCCGAGTCCCCCGGCTCGGGCGAGGTGTTCGACTGGCGGTTGGCCGAAGGGGTGGTCGACCCGGCGCGGCTGATCGTGTCGGGGGGACTGCGTCCCGAGAACGTCGGCGACGCCATCGCCCACCTGCATCCCTTCGGGGTCGACGTGTCGACGGGCGTGGAGTCGGCGCCGGGGCGGAAGGATCCCGTGAAGCTGCGGGCCTTCGTCGCCGCGGCGCGCCTCGCCGCCGGTGAGGACCGCGGCGACGGCTCGTTCGGCCCCAGTGACGACGACGCCGGATCGGTGCCATCGGGCGAGGTCCCCTTCGACTGGCGGGAGGAGGGCGGATGACGGCCGTGGGAGAGCCAACGGTCATGGGAGAACCCTCGGCCTCCGGGCGCTTCGGCGAGTTCGGGGGCAGATTCGTCCCCGAGTCGCTCGTGCTCGCCTGCGAGGAACTGGAGGAGGCATTCCGGCTGGCGTGGGGCGAGGCCGGGTTCCACGCCGAGCTCGACGGCATCCTGCGGGACTACGCGGGGCGGCCCACGCCGGTGACGCAATGCCCGCGGCTGTCGGAACGGCTCGGGCTGCGGATCCTGTTGAAACGGGAGGACCTGACCCACACGGGGTCGCACAAGATCAACAACGTGATGGGACAGGCGCTGCTGGCCCGGCGGATGGGCAAGACGCGGCTGATCGCCGAGACGGGCGCCGGCCAGCACGGGGTGGCGACGGCCACCGCCGCGGCCTACTTCGGGATGCAGTGCGTCGTCTACATGGGCGCCGTCGACACCGAGCGCCAGGCGTTGAACGTCTTCCGGATGGAGCTGCTCGGGGCCGAGGTGGTCCCCGTGCATTCGGGTAGCCGGACGCTGAAGGACGCCGTGAACGAGGCGCTGCGGGCCTGGGTGGCTCGGGTGGACGACAGCCACTACTGCCTCGGGTCGGTGATGGGTCCGCATCCCTATCCGTGGATGGTGCGGGAGCTGCAAAGGGTGGTGGGCACCGAGGCACGCGCCCAGTGCCGCTCGATCCTGGGCGGGGCCGACCCCGACTGGGTGGTGGCCTGTGTGGGGGGAGGATCGAACGCGGCCGGGACCTTCTCCGGGTTCGTGGACACCGACGCCGTGCTGGTGGGGGTGGAGGCCGCCGGCGGCGCGGCGTTGAGCCATGGGGTGCCCGGGGTGGTGCACGGGATGTTGTCCTACCTTCTGCAGGACGAGGTGGGGCAGATCAACGAGGCCCACTCGATCTCGGCCGGGCTCGACTATCCCGGTCTCGGGCCCGAGCACGCCCATCTGGCCGCCATCGGACGGGCGCGTTACGAAACGGCCGACGACGGCGAGGTGCTCGATGCCTTCCGGATGCTGTCGGAGACCGAGGGGATCATTCCGGCCCTCGAGCCGGCCCACGCGCTCGCCTGGGTGGCCCGGGAGGCGGGGCGGAGCATCGCCACCGGCTCGACGGTGCTGATCACGCTGTCGGGCCGCGGCGACAAGGACGTGGCCCAGGTGCGCGAGCTGTTGGCGTGACGACGGTGGGCCCGCTGGAGGAGAGACTGCGGGCGCGGCGCGACGCCGGCGGGAAACTGCTCGTGGCCTACGTGACGGGCGGCATGGGCGACGACTGGCTCGACGTCGTGCACGCCGTGGCCGACGCCGGCGCCGACGCCATCGAGATCGGGATCCCGTTCTCGGACCCCGTGATCGACGGGCCGACGGTCCAGGAGGCGTCGGTGAGGGCACTGGCCCGGGGGACGACGCCGGCGTCCATCCTCGCGGCGCTGAGCCGGACGGAATTCGGGGTCCCGCTGGCCGTGATGACGTATTACAACCTGATCTTCCGGGCCGGGCACCGCCGGTTCGCCGACTCCCTGGTGGCGGCGGGCGTGGCCGGTGCCATCGTGCCCGACCTGCCTCTGGAGGAGGCGGGGGGGTGGAGCGAGGAGGCCGACACGGCCGGGGTGGAGACGGTCTTCCTGGTGGCGCCGTCGACCCCCGACGAACGGGCCCGGCGGATCTGTGCGCGGTCCCGGGGCTTCGTCTACGGGATCGGGGTGATGGGGGTGACGGGGGAGCGGAGACACCTGGCGGCGACCGCCCGGCAGGTGGCCCACCGACTGCGGCTCATGACCGACACGCCGGTGTGTATCGGGATCGGGGTGTCGAATCCCGAACAGGCGGCCGAGGTCTGCACCGAGGCCGACGGGGTGGTGGTGGGCTCCGCCCTCGTGCGGAAGCTGCTCGACGGCGGGGGCCCCGCCGCCGCCGGCGCCTTCGTGACCGAATTGCGTGCCGGCATCGACGCCGTGGAGTCGACGCCCCGGTAGGTCCACCCCCGGTAGGTCCACCACCCCGGTCACGGACAGGCGCATGGGCTACCGTCCCGGCCGATGCCACTCCACGATGGACGGGCCGTGCGGGTGGCCATCCTGGCGGCACCCATCGCCGCCGTGGTGGTGGTGCAGATCCTGGTCTTCCCCATGCCTCTCGGGGTCTGGGTCCAGGGCGTGGTTCTGGGGCTGCTCGGCGCCTTGATGGCCATCGGGCTCGGGCTCGTCTTCCGGGTGAACCGGGTCGTGAATTTCGCCCAGGGCGACCTGGGCAGCGCCCCGGCGGTACTGGCCTTCGGTCTGGTGGGGCTGTCGGGGGTGAACTACTTCCTGGGGCTGGCCACCGGGCTGGCGGGGGTGGTGCTGCTCAGCGCGGCGGTGGAGATCCTGGTGATCCGCCGCTTCGCCCGCTCGGCCCGGTTGATGCTGACGGTGGCCACCATCGGTGTCTCGCAGACCCTGATCGTGGTGAGCCTGCTGATCCCCAACATCTGGGGAGAGACGCCGATCGGCACGGCCACGGTGCACTTCCCGTGGCATCTGTCGCTCGGGTTGTCGCCCATCGTGTTCACCGCCGACGACCTCGTGGCCGTGATCGTGTCGGTGGCCGGCCTGGTGGGGGTGGCGTTGTGGTTCCGGTTCACCGATCTCGGTATCGCCACCCGGGCCGCCGGCGACCGCCGGGACCGGGCCGCCATGCTCGGGATCCCGGTGAACCGGTTACAGACGGTGACGTGGGTGGTGGCCGGGGTGCTCTCGTTCCTGAGCGTCTTTCTGAAGGCGGCCATCTTGGGGCTGCCGCTCAATCCCATCTTCAGCTTGACGGCCCTGGTGGCGGCGCTCGGGGCGCTGGCCCTCGGGGACTTCACCGATCTGCCCGTGGTGGCCCTGGCCGCCGTGGCCCTCGGAACCCTGGAGCAGGGGGTGGCCTGGGACGAGCCGGCGTCCCCCACGTTGGTGCTGGCCGTGGTGGCCGGGGTGGTGCTGCTCGGGATGTTCTTCCGCCAAGTCACCCGGAGGTCGAGCAGCCGGGAGGCGGGCAGCCAGTGGGCGTTGGCCTCGGGGATCCGCGACGTGCCCGCGGCGGTGGCCCGTCTGGTCGAGGCGCGGCTGATGTCCCTGGGCGGCATCGGCGTGGTGCTGGCGTTCATGGTCACGCTGCCGGTGTGGATGGGACCGGGCACCCTGCTCGAGGTGTCCACTCTGCTGGTGCTGGCCATCGTGGGGTGTTCGATCGTGGTGCTCACCGGTTGGGGTGGCCAAGTGAGCCTCGGTCAGATGTCGTTCGCCGCCGTGGGCGCCGTGGCCGGGGCGCTGGCCATGATCGATTGGCATTGGGATCTGAGCCTGGCCCTGCTCTTCGCCGGGGCGGCGGGGATGGTGGCGGCGGTGGTGGTCGGCGTGCCCACCTTGCGGCTCGACGGGTTCTTCGTGGCCGTGACCACGCTGGCCTTCGGCCTGGCCGTGTCGGGCTACCTGCTCGACCGGGCCGAGTTCTCCTGGATCCCGTCGGGCCAGTTGGGGACGCCGCGGATCTTCGGCGTGGCCATCGTCTCGGAGACCGGCGTCTTCGTCACCTGTCTCGGTGTCTGCGGCCTGGTGATCGTGGGCATGGGTGGTCTGCGGCACAGCCGGTTCGGTCGGGTGCTGCGCGCCCTCAGCACCAACGAGCGGGCCGCCTCCTCCTACGGGGTGGGGGTGGACCGGGCCAAGCTGACGGCGTTCGCCGTGTCCGGTTTCATCGCCGGCGTGGCCGGATGTCTGTTGGTGGTGGTCAACCAGCAGTACGTGGAGTCACCGTTCACCGAGACGATCAGCCTGGCCGTCTTCACCGCCACCGCCGTAGGCGGACTGGGCTCGGTGGTGGGTGCCGTGGTGGGGGCGGCGCTGGTGGAGGGGAGCGCCGTCTTCCTCCCGCCGAGTTGGCAGCTGTTCCCGTCGGCCTTCGGGGTGGTGCTCGTCCTGCTGGCCTTCCCCGGCGGGGTGGCGAGCCTGCTGTACCAGGGGCGTGACCGGATCCTGGCCGCCGTGGCCCGCCGGCACGGCATCGGCCTCGGAAGCCTCGGGGTGGCACCGACGGCCACCGCCCCCGAGGTGGCGTGATGGCGGGCCCGGTGTCCTCGGTGTCCTCGGTGCCGTCGGTGTCTTCGGTACCGTCGGCGCGTCGGGGCCGTCTCTCGGCCCTGGGTGCCGGGGTGTCTCTGTTCCCCCTGGCCGTGCTCTTCAGTCTGCAGCTGCTCGACCAGGCCACACAGAGCGCGTTCAACGTGCTGATCCCCAACGTGCGCGACGCCTTTCACATGTCCAACGCCGAGATCCTGTTGATCGTGTCGCTGGCCGGGGCGGCCGCGCTGCTCGGGACGGTGCCGGTGGCGTGGTTGGCCGACCGGACGGTGCGGGTTCCCATCGCCCTGATCGGAGCGGGCGTGGGGGCGGCCTTCTCCATCGCCCTGGGCCTCGCTCCCAGTGCCGTGGTGTTGGCCGTGATGCTGTGCGGTGTCTACCTCGGTCAGGCGGTGATCTTCCCCACCCACAATTCCCTGATCGCCGACTTCTACCCGGTGCAGGCGCGTCCCCGGGTGTACTCGACGCACCGCGCCGGTCTGTCCCTCGGGGCCGCCGGTGGCGTTCTGCTCGGGGCCGGTCTGACCGCCGCGTTCAGCTGGCGGGCGGTCTTCATCGTCTTCGCCATCCCCATCCTGGTGGTGGTGCTGGTGGGGCTCCGGCTGCGCGAGCCGGTGCGGGGCCGGTTCGAGCAGGCCGCCCTGAGCGGGAGCGCCGGCACCGCCGGGGCCGAGTCGGGGGAGAGCGCGCCGGCGCCGGTCGAGCCCCCGCCGTCGTTCGGCGAGGCGTGGCGGATGGTGTGGAAGATCAAGGTACTGCGCCGGATATTCCTGGCCCTCCCGTTCCTGGCCGCGGCGGTGGCCGGTTTCGCCTCCCTGGCCTCGTTGCAGTACCAGCAGACCTTCCACCTCGGCGTGGTCCAGCGCGCCTACCTGGTGGCGCCGGTGCAGGTGTTCGTCCTGGCCGGGCTGGCCGTGGGCGCCGTCGTGGCCACCCGACTGGCGGCACGCGGCCTGCACCTGGTCTTCCGGATGCTGGCCGTGGCGGCGGTGCTGGCGTCGGGGTTCGCCGTGCTCTTCGCCCTGGCCCCGTCGGTGCCGGTGGCGTTCTTCGCCGACTCCGGGATCGAAGCGGCGCTCGCCGTCGTGGGGCCGGGCGTGCTGGCCGGGTTGTCGCTCGCCATTCCCGCCCGGGCCCGGTCGGTCGGTTTCTCCATCGGCGCCCTTTTCGTCCTGCCCGGCCTCGCCGTCATCCCCCTGGTGGGTGCCGTGGGCGATGCGGTGGGGTTCCGCTACGGCATGCTCATCCTGGTGCCCGTCTTCCTGATCGGCGGACTGGTGGTGGCCAGCGCCGGCTCGCTGATCGAATCCGATGTGCACGACGTCTGGCTCTCCATGCGGACGCGGTCCGAGATGCTGGCGGCGCGTGCCCGCGGTGAGCTGCCCCTGCTGGCCGTGCGCGGTCTGTCCGTGGGCTACGACGGGGTGGCCGTGTTGCACGAGGTCGACGTCGAGATCGGTGAGGGCGAGATCGTCGCCCTCCTCGGGACGAACGGCGCCGGGAAGTCGACCCTGCTGCGGGCCATCGGCGGCGTGACGGAGGCGGATGCCGGCACCGTGATCCTGAACGGTCGCGACATCACCCATATGCCGCCCGACGAGATCGCCCGATTGGGGATCGGCCAGGCGCCGGGGGGCGACGGGGTCTTCCCCTCCTTGACGGTGGAGGAGAACCTGCGGGCGGCGGCGTGGCAGGAGCGCGGGCAGCGACAGCATGCGCAGCGACAGCACGCCCAGAGGCGGGTGCGCGAGACGTTGGCGCAGTTCGGTGTGCTGGCCGGGCGGATGGGCGACCGGGCGGGCGACCTTTCGGGCGGCCAGCAGCAGATGCTGGGCCTGGCCATGGCCTTCCTGTCGTCGCCCGCTCTGCTGTTGATCGACGAGCTCTCGCTCGGACTGGCTCCCATGGTGGTGGAGCAACTACTCGAGTCGGTGCGGGCCCTCAAAGAGGCGGGTACGTCGGTGCTGCTGGTCGAGCAGTCGGTGAACATGGCCGTCTCCGTGGCCGACCGGGTCTACATCATGGAGTCGGGGGAGATCCGGTTCTCGGGTTCGGCCGCCGAGATCCGGGAACACCCCGAGCTCCTGTGGTCGACCTATCTTCAGCACGCCGCCGCCCGGGCTGCCGGTGGCCCCGCTGGCGGCGGCCCCGTTGCCGGTGACACCGCGGTCGGTGTTCCCGTTGCCGGCGGCACCTCGGTGGGGGGTGCGGCTGCCCCCGGGCTTCCCGCCGGCACAGGCAGGCCGGCGCTCGAGGTGTCGGAGGTCTCGGTCGAATTCGGGGGGATCAGTGCCCTCGACGACGTGAGCCTGGCGGTCGCCCCCGGCGAGATCGTGGGGATCATCGGACCGAACGGCGCCGGCAAGACCACCTTGTTCGACGTGATCTCCGGCTTCACCCCGCCGCGCACGGGGCGGGTGATTCTCGAAGGGATCGACGTCACCGGTGTCTCGGCGGCCGGCCGGTCCCGTCTCGGCCTCGGTCGTTCGTTCCAGGATTCGCGTCTGTTCAGCGGTCTGTCGGTGCGCGACACCCTGGCCGTGGCCCTCGAGCGGTTCATCGACAGCGGGGACCCGGTGAACGCCGCGCTCCGGCTGCCGACCATGGTGGATACCGAAGCAGCGGTGGCGGTGCGGGTGGACGAGCTGATCGAGATGTTCGGGCTGGCCGGGTGCGCCGACAAGTTCGTGAGCGAGTTGTCCACCGGCATGCGCCGGCTGGTGGACCTGGCCTCGGTGGTGGCCCACCGCCCGTCGGTGGTGATCCTCGACGAGCCGTCGTCGGGGGTGGCCCAGCGCGAGGTCGAAGTCATGGGCGAGTTGCTGCGGACGGTCAAGCGGCGTCTGGGGGCGACCCTGGTCATCGTGGAGCACGACATCGCCTTCGTGACCGCCCTGGCCGACCGGCTCGTCGTCCTCGACGGCGGTGCCGTGTTGGCCGAAGGCACGCCCGCGTCGGTCCTGGCCCGGGCCGACGTGGTGGACGCCTTCTTGGGCCACGATCCCGTCCGGGCCCGCTCTGGTGCCGTCGTCCCCGCCGGCGATGCGCCGGGGGGTGGCGACGCGGGGGAGAGCGACCGGTGACCGTCCCCGGCGACCGGCCCGACGCCGGCCGGGAGACGGCGACGAGGCCGTGGCCCCGGATCTCACCGGTGCGCCGGCTGGGTCCGGCCGTGGTGCTGCTGGCCGCCCTGGTGGCGGCCGGGGTGCTGGCCACCGTCCACGACTCGGGCAGCGCGACGGGGACGGGGCCGGCCGCGGCGGTTCCGGGTCGCCCCGTGGCGCCGGGATCGTCCGGCGCCGGCCACAGCTCGCTGGCCGTGACCTACGCGGCGGCCAAGAAGGCCGGGCGGACGTCGGACTACCACTGGGCGGCGGGATGCGACTTCTCCACCGGGCGGCTGCGGATCCCGTCGATCTATGCCATGCCCTGCGTCCCGGTGTTCCACGGGTCCAACGGCGGAGCGACGGCAGGGGGGGTGACGTCGACCACCGTCACCGTCGTCTACTACCAGGCGCCGCCGGGCGACCTGGCGTCGGCCATCGAGGGGGCGGCGGGCACGCCGGCCACGAATCTGGAGACGGCCGAGAACTACGTGGCCATGTTCAACCACGTCCTGCCCCTCGACGGCCGGCACGTCGTCCTGGTGAACTACGACGCCACCGGCGACAGCAACGACGCCGTGGCCGCCCGGGCCGACGCCATCCGGGTGGCGCAGCAGATCCACGCCTTCGCCTCCATCGGTGGGCCGGCGCAGACCCCGGCCTACGAGGACGAACTGGCCCGGCTCCACGTGCTGTGCCTGTCGTGCGGTCTGGGCGCCACCTACACCAGCTACCAGGCCGATGCCCCCTATCTCTGGGGTCTGCTACCCACACCTGACACGTTGCTGACGGAGGCGTTCCGCTACGTCTTCACGCAACTGATGCACCATGACGCCGTCTACGCCGGCGAGGCGTCGTTCCGCCGCCATCGCCGGGTGTTCGCCCTCGTGCACTACGACGAGAGCCCTCCCGTGTACACGTCGCTCACGGCCGAGCTCGACCACGAGATCAAGGCGGCCGGGCTCCATCTGGCGCTGAACGAGAGCTACCTCCTCGACCTGAGCGAGCTGCCGTCAGAGGCGGCCACGATCGCCGAGCACCTGAAACGGGTGGGGGCCAGCACCGTCATCTTCGCCGGCGACCCGATCATGCCCATCTACCTGACGAAGGCCTGCGACGCCATCGGCTACTTCCCCGAATGGGTTATCACCGGCACCGTGTTCACCGACTCCTCCACGTTGGGCCGGCTCTACGACCAGAAGGAATGGGCCCACGCCTTCGGCATCACTAGTCTGGCCGTGCCCACACCCATCCAGCTGGGTGACGCCTACCGGCTCTACCGCTGGTACTACGGCACCACGCCGCCGGCGCCGATGACGGCGGTGGTGCTGCTGCCGCAGATCGAAGAGCTCTTCGACGGCCTCGAACTGGCCGGTCCCCGCCTGACTGCGGCCAGCTTCGCCGGAGGGATCTTCGAGCTGCCGCCCGCCGGGGGCGGACCCACCACCCCGCTCGCCAGCTTCGGCTACAACGGCGCGCCGCCGCGGCCGAGCTATGCCACGCCGGCCGACTACACCTTCATCTGGTACGACGCCACCGCCAAGGGGTCCGACGAGGAGGGCGTGCCCGGCACCGGCATGGTCCGCTACGTGGCGGGCGGTCGCCGCTACCCGGCCACGGCCGGTCCTGCCACTCCCGTCCCGATGTTCCAGGTGGCGGGGGCGGTCACGACGTATCCCGTCTACCCCCCGGGGGGTACACCTCCGACCTATCCGCCCTGGCCCGGGTCACCGGTGGACAGGGCCGGCGCGTCCTGATCCGGCCACACCTGGCCCCTACGCAGAATTCCCACGCCCTGACACAGGTTGCGCACAGGTAGCGGGCATACCGTGAGCGGCAGGACCCGCCGGGGGCGGAGACGGCCGAGCCCCGGCGACCGATCAGGGAGGACCCGATCATGGGAGAGTTCGACGGTTTCGACACGAGCGGCGCCCCGGCGTCGCCCTTCCACGCGCCGCCGCCCGACGTCGCCCCCCGGCCCCGCCTGATGCGCCGCCGGGTGGTCACCGTCGCCGTCGGACTGGGCGCGGCGGCCGGCGTGGCCATCGGGGCCACGGTGGCGGCGTCGTCGGCCACCACACCGAGCACGAGCGCGCCCGGGGGATCGAGCACCACCACGACGCCGGGGACGTTTCCCCCCCGGCCCGGTCTCGGTGGCCGGTTCCACGCCGGCCTCGTCGGTCCCGGCGGCGGCGGATGGATCGGCTTCGGTCCCGGCGGCGGCGGCGTCGTCCACGGTCAGTACACCGTGAAGGGCCCGAACGGCTACGAGACGCTCGACGTCCGCAGCGGAACGGTCTCCGACATCACGAACACGTCGGGCAGCACGTGGTCGCTCACGGTGAAGTCGGCCGACGGGACGTCGGGGACCTTCACCGTCAACTCGTCGACCAGCGTGAACGGCGGCGAGTCGGGGATCGCCAGCGTGAAGTCGGGCGACACGGTGAACGTGACCGGCACCGTGTCCGGTGCGACGACGACGGCCACCGACGTGGTCGACCAGACCACCCTCCAGGCCAACGGCAAGGGATGGCTGCCCATGCGGCCGATGATGCCGCCGGGGGCGCCGACGCCGAACGCGGGATCGGGTTCGAGCTCCGGTTCCAGCACTACCTAGGTCGCCCCACCTCGGACAGCCGACCCTTCGGGCGCCCCTCAGGAGTACCATCTGTTCGGGTCCGCCCTCGTGAGGGCGATGCCCGCTGAGAGGGGGGCAGATGTCGTCATCGAGCCGACCTGCTTCTGTCGTGCGCTTCTGTTCACCCCGCTCGCCCGCGGACCGGTACCGGGCCGGACGGAGCCACATCGGCCGCGTGGGCCTCCTCGTCAGCCTCGCCCTGGCGTTGACCGTGGCCGTCACGGCCGGAACCGTCTCTCCCGCATCGGCGAGTACCTATCCGATTACGTGGACCGCTGACCCCGCTCCCTTCCCACCCGATGCGCTCGCAGGCTCGGGT
The DNA here is from genome assembly GCA_035604075.1 of Acidimicrobiales bacterium. Classification (GTDB taxonomy): domain Bacteria; phylum Actinomycetota; class Acidimicrobiia; order Acidimicrobiales; family UBA8190; genus Palsa-661. The sequence goes on along the minus strand of DATNJD010000182.1, from coordinate 160 downwards.
GGGAACCTCACTGGCCTCTCGTGTCCCGCCGTGGGATGGTGTGTGAGCATCGGTGGATACGACAGCCGGTCGCCCACGTCGGCGATCAGCGAAGGCATGATCGTGGTGGAATCGAGTGGCGGTTTTACGTCAGTGCAAGCGCCCCTCCCGGCCAACGCCT
>DATNJD010000181.1:0-4822 GCA_035604075.1 Acidimicrobiales bacterium | reverse complement strand
CCGGCCGATGCCGTGTCTCCACCCGCTGCCACCGTGCTGTCCGTGTCGTGCGCAGCCGGCGGATCGTGCGTCGCCGTCGGCTACTACGAGCCCCAGCCGTCGGCCACCCCCGTGAGCTCTAGCTTCATCGACACCTTTGCCGGGGGAACGTGGAGCTGAGTAGAGGCGCCGATGCCCACCACATCAAACCTTGGAGATGGGATATATCTGTCCTCCGTGTCGTGTCCGGCTGTTGGTCAATGCGTGGCCGCCGGAGTGGAACTTCCTGGGAACATCGGCGCCGTATACGAGAACGAGGTTGGCGGCACCTGGGTACCGACCCAAGCGCCCGTGCCGGGCTTCGATCCCCCCGCCACGCCGGAGGTCTGGCTCACCAACCTGTCGTGCCCGGGTGTGGGCGCCTGTGCCGGTGGGCTGACCGCCATCAATCAAGACTCCGGCGCAACGTCGCTCTTCATTGAGATCGATCCCTCGCTGCCGCCCACGACGACCCAGCTCTCGGTGGTTCCGATCACACCCATGAACGGGCAGGACGTCACCTTGTCGGCCACGGTGAGTGCCACGGGCACGGAGCCCACGGGAACCGTGTCCTTCTGGAGCGGGCTGACCAGTCTCTGTTCCACGGTGCTGGTCGACGGCCAGGCGTCGTGCAATGTCCCGCGCTGGCCGTCCGGCGCCACCAGCGTCGGCGCCTCGTACTCGGGCAACAGCGCTGTCGCTCCCTCCTCGAGCAGCACCGAGTTTCCCCTGCTGATCGGGACGACGTCATTGCCACTCGCACCCCGGAAGGTGGCGTACTCCGCGACCCTTGTGGCCGGTGGCGGGAACCTTCCCTACAAATGGTCGGTGGCGTCGGGCGGTCTGCCGCGCGGGCTCCACCTGAAGCCGACCGGGGCGATCGTCGGTACCCCGAGGACGAGTGGGACGTTCACCTTCACGGTGAAGGTCCTCGACCACCGGTCGAGGGCACATCCATCGAGCACGGCGACGCAGCCGCTCTCGATCACCGTTCCGTAGCCGGCCTCGGACTCAGGCCCGCTGCCGCCGGAAGGGGCGGCGCCGGCGGGACTTCTGGTGTTGTTCCATCCGGCGCCGGATGAGGTCACGGCGCTCCTGGAGCTCCTGGTAGGTGAGGTGTTCGACCGGTTCGGTGATCCCGAACGAGGCGCGGATGCCGTCCAGGTCGACGGCGGGCACCTCGCCCGGTGCCAGCCCCATCTCGCGGGCGATCCGTTCGCCGTGGCGTTCGTGGAAGTACATGACGACGGCCACGATCTCGGCCAGCACGTCGACATTGGGGGCCATGGACGCCATGGCCCCGTCGAGGAAGACCATGTCCTTCACGTACAGCATCAATTCCTTGGGCATGCGCGCCCCGTAGCCGAGCAGGGCCGTCGTGATGGCCTTCAGCTCGGCCGTGATCTCCTCGGCCGTGAGCATGGTCGGGTCGACGGTGGGCCGGTCGAGGCCGAGGTCGCGGATGACGGTGTCGATGTCGATCCCCGCCGGCAGCGCGCCCAGGTCGCGCAGCGCCGCGATCTGTCCGGGGATGTCGTTGGCCGAAGCCGTCATCACCAGGCGGAGCAGCGCCACCCTCTCGGTGTCGTTCAACCGGCCGGTGATCCCGAAGTCGAGAAGCGCCACCCGACCGTCGGCCTGGACGAACAGGTTTCCTCCGTGCAGGTCGCCGTGGAAGACGCCGTACAGCAGAGCGCCCTCGAGGAAGGCGATGAGGGCGGCGCGCAGCACCGCCTCGGTGTCGATGCCGGCGTCGCGCATGGACTGGGCGTCACCCCAGCGGAAACCCTCGAGCCTCTCCATCACGAGCACCCGCCGGGTGACGAGCCGGGGATGGGGGCGGGGAACGACGAGGGCCGTCTGTCCCGTGTCGGCCAACACCCGGGCCACGTCCAGCATGTTCTGCGCCTCGAGCCGGAAGTCGAGCTCCTCCACGATGGTCTCGCCGAAGAGCTCCACCAGAGCGGGCGGGTTGGCCAGGGCGGCCACGGGGATCCGTCCGACCAACAGCGGCGCCAGCCAGCTCATGGCGGCCAGGTCGCGGCGCACCGTCTGCGCCACCGTGGGCCGCTGCACCTTGATCACGACGCCCTCGCCGGTGAGAAGCCGCGCCGCGTGCACCTGGGCGATGGAGGCGGCCGCCAGGGGGACGGGGTCGACCGAGGCGAACAGCGCGTCGAGCGGCCGGCCCAGATCCTCTTCGATGATCCGGCGCACCACCTCGAACGACTCGGCCGGGACCCGGTCGCGCAGCAACCGGAACTCGCCCACCAGCTCCTCGGGGAAGAGCCCCTCACCGGAGGAGAGGATCTGGCCCAATTTGATGTACGAGGGCCCCAGCCGTTCGAAGGCTTTGCGCAGCCGTCGCGACAGTCCCGTGCGCGACTGCTCCCGCGTGCCCCGTCGCTCGGTTGCCGCCCAGCCGGCCACGGCCGTGCCCAGCACGGCGCCCACCCGGACGACGCGCACACCGGGAGGAAACCGCCGTCGCCGCGTGAGCGTCGGCGCCAGCGCCCGCTGGCTCGTGCGCAGCGCGTCGATACCGGCCGTCCACGACAGGTCGCCGGGATCGACGAGCCAGGGGGGATGCAAGGAGAAGGCACCCACGGCCAGATCGGCGGGGGCGTCTTGCTCGGGAGGGTTGCCGCTCACTCCTCGACGGGGCCGATGACCAGGGTGCCGTTGTGGCCCCCGAAGCCGAACGAGTTCGACAGCGACGGGGCCGGTTCCCACGACCGGGCGGTGCCGTGGACGACGTCCAGGGAGATGTCGGGGTCGGGTTCCCCGTAGCCGGCGGTCGGGGGGATGAGCCGTCGTGTGATGGCCAGTGTGGTGGCGACGGCCTCGATGGCCCCGGCCCCCCCGAGGGCGTGGCCCGTGACCCCCTTGGTCGAGGTCACCGGCGGACCGGGATGGCCGAACACCTTGCTGATGGCCTGCGACTCGGCCAGGTCGTTCAGCGGGGTGGACGTCCCGTGGGCGTTGATGTGGCCGATGGCCTCGGGGGCCACCCCGGCGTCGGCCAGCGCCAGCTCCATGCAGGCGGCGGCGCCGCTGCCTCCGGGTACCGGGGCTGTGATGTCGTGGGCGTCGGCCGTCGAGGCGGCGCCCAGGATCTCGCTGTAGATCCGGGCGCCGCGCCGCCGGGCGTGCTCCAGGGTCTCGAGGACGAGAGCCCCGGCCCCCTCGGCCACCACGAAGCCGTCGCGCCGGGCGTCGAACGGTCGGGACATCGCTGTCGACGAAAGCGCAGTCATATTCGTGAAGGCCCCCACCCCGACCGGCGTCATGGCCGCCTCGGCGCCACCACCGATGGCCACGTCGCACCGGCCGCTCGCCACCAGGCGCGCCGCGGCGGCGACGGAGTGGGTCCCCGCTGCGCAGGCGGTGGTGATCGTCTCGCACGGGCCGTGCCAGCCGGCGCGCATGGACACATGGGCGGCTCCGGCGTTGGGCATGAGCATGGGGATCAGGAAAGGGGAGATTCTTCGGGCTCCCTTTTCGAGGTAGACGGCGATTTGCTGCTCGAGGGTCTCGAGACCACCGATGCCGGTGCCGAATACGACCCCGGAACGGTCGGGGTCGGCACCGATCTCGCCGGCGTCGACAAGCGCCATGTCGGCCGCCGCCACCGAGAACTGGGCGAAACGGTCGACACGCCTCGCTTCCTTTGGCCCGAACCAAGCCGACGGGTCGAAGCCCGGCACGCGGTGCTCGCCGTCGGGGGCGGCGCGGTTGAGTCCGTCCCAGAAGGCATCGAGGCCCATGCCGCAACACGCCAGCACACCCATCCCGGTGATGACGACGCGCCGCCCCTGCACGGGCCCATCGGGCCCGATGCCCAAGAGCATCAGAGCTTCGACGTGATCAAGGTGTAGGCCTGGCCCACCGTCTCGATGTCCTCGAGCTCGGTCTCCTCGACGGTCACGTCGAACGACTCCTCGAGCGCCATCACCAGCTCGACCAGGTCGAGGCTGTCGGCGTCGAGATCGTCGCCGAAGCGCGCCTCGAGGACGACCTTGTCCTCGGGAACCTGCAGCACCTCGACGGTGCAGGCTCTGAACTTGGCGAAGGTGGCATCGTCGCTCATCGGTGTCCCTCCTTGCTCGGTGTCCCTATCGGCTCGGTGTCACTGTCGGTCACATTCCCATGCCCAGTCCGCCGTCGACGGCCAGGACCGCACCGGTCACGTAAGCGGCGTCGTCGGAGGAGAGAAAGACCACTGCCGCCGCCACCTCGTCCGCGGTGGCGGCACGCCCGAGCGGTACCAGGGACCGAAGCTGCTCGACGCGCTGCTCTCCCAGGCTGGCGATCATATCGGTGTCGACCATCCCGGGCGCCACCACGTTGACGGTGATGCCGCGACTGCCGACCTCGCGGGCGAGCGAACGGGCCAGCCCCACCAGCCCCGCCTTGGCCGCGCCGTAGTTCACCTGACCGGCCGATCCCATGAAACCGACGACGGACGAGACGAGGACGATCCGCCCCCGATGGGCGCGGACCATGGGGCCGAGGGCGCGCCGGACCGTTCGGTAGACGCCGGTCAGGTTGGTGTCGATGACCTCGCTCCAGGCGTCCTCCTTCATCCGCAGCAGGAGCATGTCCTTCGTGATCCCGGCGTTGGCCACCAGCACCTCGACGGGGCCGAGCGTCTCCTCGACGCTGGTGAAGGCCGCCTCCACCTGGGCCGGATCGGTCACGTCGCAGGCGACGGGGTGAAGTGGTGTCGGCCCATCGAGACCGGTGGGCGGGGTGGTCCGGTAGGTCACGGCCACCCGGTCGCCGCCCGCCTGGAAGCGGCGGG
>DATNJD010000180.1:0-19160 GCA_035604075.1 Acidimicrobiales bacterium | reverse complement strand
AGCGCGCCGCCGATGGCGGGGCCGATGACCCGGGCCGAGTTCATCACCACGCTGTTCAGGCTCACCGCGTTGGGGAGATCGTCTCGACCCACGAGCTCGAGCACGAAGGTCTGGCGCGCCGGGTTGTCCACCAGGTTCACGAAGCCGAGGAAGGTGGCCAGCATGAAGACCTGCCACAACCGGACGGCTCCGACGGCGGTCAACAGACCGAGGACGAGCGCGAGCACCCCGGCCGTCGACTGCGTGGCGTACAACAGCCGGCGCTTGTCGACCCGGTCGGCGATGAGCCCGCCCCAGGTCCCGAACAACAACATGGGAAGGAACTGCAGGGCCGTCACCAGTCCGAGATAGATCCCGGCGCGGGCATGCGGCGCCAGGTGGAGCACGAGGAAGGCCTGGGCCACGGTCTGCATCCACGTCCCGCTCACGGACACGAGCTGCGAGATGAAGTAGATCCGGTAGTTGCGGACGTGGAGCGACCGGAACGTCCCCTTCACGGCGCCGCGGAGCCGGGTCACGGCTCGTCTACCAACAACTCGAGCAGCCGCACGAGCTCCCCGAGCGACGCCCGCTCGGCGTCCGACAGACGTCGCAGCCGGCGCGCCAGGTAGGCCGTCCGCAACGACCGGCTGCGCTGGACGACACGGCGTCCCTCGGCCGTGAGCATCACCCGCGCCACCCGCCTGTCCAGGGGATCGACCCGGCGGCTCACCAGACCTGCGTCTTCCAGTCCGACCACGATCTTGGTCATGCTCGGCGGTCGCACCCGTTCCGATGTGGCCAATTCACCGAGGGTCGGGCTCCCCAGCCGCTCCACCGTGGCCAGGGCCGAGACCTGCGTCGAGGTCACCCCACCGGCCACCTGCTGGCGCAGCCGCCGTGACAGCCGCAGGACGGCCAACCGCAGCCGGGCGGCCAGCTCGGTCTCGGAGTCCCGGACCGCCGGTGGGCCCCCTACGGGGTTCGACGCGGTAGTGCCGGGGCCCGCCTCGGGGCCCGCCTCGGGACCTGTCCCGGGGCCCGGTTCGGGGCTCGCCGTGGTGTTCTCGGGCGGTGCTGTGGTCATCGTTCACCATTCTAATTAGATTTGCTAACTAATGTGGCGGGGGGGCCGGGCGTACGATGGGGGGCATGCTTCCCGACTACGCCGAGTTCGAACAGGCCATGGGCCTCGATTGGTACCGGATGGACCCGAACCTGTCGTTCCTCCTCGACCACTACGTGTCCGATCCCACCGACCGGGCCTTCGCCGAGGAGCACGTCGGGCGCTTCGGCCCGCTCGTGGGCGAGGTCATCGCCCCCCGGGCGGAGGAGACCGACCGACACGGCCCTACCCTGCGCCGCTACGACCGCTGGGGGTACGACGTCGGCGAGATCGAGCACAACGCCACCTGGACCGACAGCAAGGCCGACCTGGTCCGCAACGGTTTCGTCAGCCTCGAGAGCTACGCCGGCCGGCCGGCGCCGGCCGTGGTGACGGCTTCGCTCAACTACCTGGTGTCCCAGGCGGAGACGGCCATCTTGTGCGGTCTGGGCATGACCGCCGGCGCCGCCGACATCATCGAGCGCCACGTCGATCCGGCGGTGGCCGACGACATGGTCCGCCGTTTGCGCAGCATCGACCCGACCGAGGCGTGGGAGGGCGGGATGTTCCTCACCGAGCGCCAGGGCGGAAGCGACGTCGGCGCCAATACCACGCGGGCCGTCCAGGACGGTGACGAGTGGCGGATCTTCGGCGACAAGCATTTCTGCTCCAACGTCGACGCCGACGTCTTCGTCATCCTGGCCCGGCCCGACGGCGCCCCGGCCGGGAGCCGGGGCCTCGGGACCTTCATCGTCCCCCGCCATCTCCCCGACGGCTCGCCCAACGGCTTCAGCATCAAGCGCCTGAAGCCGAAGCTCGGCACCGTCGGTGTCCCTACCGGTGAGGTCACCCTCAACGGCGCCTTGGCCTGGCTGGCCGGCGCCGCCGCCCCGGCCGGCACCGGACCGGGCGACGCCGCGCGCGACGGCCGGGGCATCAACCGGATGATGGAGATGGTGAACGGCTCGCGGTTCGGGGTGGCCATCATGGGCCTCGGCATCCACCGGCGGTCGTTCCTCGAGGCGGCCATCTACGCGGCGCGTCGGAGCCAGTTCGGGAACCGGATCGATTCCTATCCGCTCGTCCGCGAGACCCTGGTCGACCTGCTCGTCGATCTGGAGGCGGGGATGGCCGCCACCTACGAGTGCGCGGCGGTGGAGCGCCGGTCGTCTGACGCCGACACCGGTCGTCTGATCCGCCGCATCCTGGTGCCACTGGCCAAGATGCGCTGCACCCGTCTGGCCGTGGGGGCCGCCTCCACCGCCCTCGAGGTGTTCGGGGGCAACGGCTACATGGCCGACTGGCCCATGGCCCGTCAGCTACGCGACGCGCAGTGCCACACCATCTGGGAAGGCACCGAGAACATCCTCTGCATCGACGTCCGCCGCGCCATGCGCGGCGAACAGGCCCACCTGGCGCTGTTCGGCCGGATGGAACTGGCGCTCGATTCCGCCATCGGCCACAAGGTCCTATCCACCACCATCGACACGGTGGCCGCGGCGCTGGCCGACGCCGCCGACGCCGCCGCCTACCTCGAGAGCGCGCCCGACGACATGGCCCTGCTGCACAGCCGCCGGTTCGCCGAGCTGCTGGCCGACGCCACCCAGGGTGCGCTGCTGGTGGAGCAGGCGGCCTGGGCGCTCGATCGCGACGGTGACGCCCGCAAGGCCGCCGTCGCCCGGCGCTTCGCCGCCCGTCGGCTGTCCACGCCACCGATGCGCGGCATCACCGACCCCGACCGCATGGTGCTCGACCTCTTCGAACCCCTGATCCGCTACGGCCCAGTCGAGGAATCCGACCTCGCCGCCTGACTGCGACCGGGCGAACTGCGGCCGGACGAACTGCGGCCGGACGACCGGGAATCGGGCGACCGGGAATCGGGCGACCGGGAATCGGGCGTCACCATTTGGGGACGTAGCCGCCTTGGCCGAGGGCCGCGCTCTCGAAGGGATCGGCCGACTCGTCGACCCCGCCGCGGACCTCGGTCACCCAGTCGAGCCGGCTGCGCAGGATCCGTTCCACCCCGCCCTGCAGGGTGGCCGACGAGATGGCGCACGAGCTGCAGGCGCCCTGGAGCTGGACCTCCACCGTGCCCGCCTCGACGTCGACGGCCACGAGGGCGAGGTCGCCGCCGTCGCTCTGGACGGCCGGCCGCATGAGCTCGATCAGATCGTTCAGATCGTCCGTGCGTCGGCTCTTTTCCTCTTCGGTCAACTCGGGCATACCTCCATTGTGCCGTGGCTGGCCCCGGCTCCGTGCGCCACGCCGTCGGGGGACGGCGGGTGGTCGCCCACTGCGGCCCGTCTTGGCCTTCCGGGTACCATGAGGCGCGTGCCCGGGCACGGTTCTCCTGGCCACCGCATCCCCGGCGAAACGAGGTCGCTGTGACGCAAGAGGTGAGCATCGTCGGCGTCGGGATGACGGCCATGGACCGGCGGGATCTCACGCCCGATGCGCTCGCCCGCCACGCCGTGCAGGAGGCTCTGGCCGACGCCGGCCTGTCGCCGGGCGACGTCGGTCTCGTCGTGATGGCCAATGCGCTGGGCGGCCGGCTGAACGACCAGGGCTGCATCCGCGGCCAGTCGTGGCTGCGCGAGGCCGGTCTCGGGAACGCCGGGGTGGTGAACGTCGACAATTCCTGTGCCGGTGGCTCCTCGGCCATGCACGTCGCCGTGATGGGCGCCCGGGCCGGGCAGTCACCGGTGCTCGTGGTCGGTGTCGAGAAGATGTGGACGGGCCATCGCGAACAGACCATCGCCGGCATCGAGGACGGACTGCCGGCCGACGAGCGGGCCCATCTCCGGGCCACGATCGAGAACGAGGCGGGCAGCGTCCTCATGGGCCTGAACGCCCGCTGGGTCCGGCACCAGATCGACGTGCTCGGGACGACCGTCCACCAGATCGCCGCCGCCGCCGCCAAGGCCCGCCGCTGCGCCTCGCGCAATCCTCTGGCCCAGTTCCGGACGCCGGTCACCGTCGAGGAGGTGCTCGCCGCCCCCGTCGTCGCCGGTCCGCTCACCCGGCTGATGTGCTCGTCGTTCACCGACGGCGCCGCCGCGGCGGTCCTCGTGGCCGGTCCGGTCCGCGGCGCCCCGCGCGTCCGGGCCAGCATCCTGCGATCGGGAAACGGTGATCTCGACTACCACAAGCGTCTCGAGGAGACCGTGGCCGATGCCTGGAAAGAGGCCGGCGTCGGGCCCGGTGACGTGGACGTGATCGAGCTGCACGACGCCACCAGCGCCGAGGAGCTCTACGCCCTCGAGTCGCTGGGCTTCTTCCCGGCCGGCACGGCCGGGGCGGCCACCGCCGCCGGGGACACCGACATCGGGGGCCGGGCCGTCTTCGTGAACCCGAGCGGGGGCCTCGTGGCCCGGGGACATCCCCTTGGAGCGACGGGCCTTTGCCAGATCGCCGAGCTCGTGCAGCAGCTGCTCGGCCGGGCCATCGGCCGCCAGCGTCTCGGGGCCCGGATCGCCATGGCCGTGAACACGGGGGGGATCATCTCCGGTGACGCCGCCGTCGTCGGCATCCACGTCCTCCAGGGGGCCTGAACGGTGCCGGGAGCGGTCATCCGCGGGTGGGGCATCGCGGTGCCCGACAAGATCGTCACCAACGAGGACCTCTCGGCCACCCTCGACACGAGCGACGCCTGGATCACCGAGCGGACCGGGATCAAGCAGCGCCACATCGGGGGGACGACCTCGCAGCTCGCCGTCCTCGCCGCTCGCCAGGCCCTCGAACGCGCCGGGCTCGCCCCCGGGGAGATCGATCTGCTCGTCCTCGCCACCACCACCCCGGACGCCGTCGTCCCCGCCACCTCGGCCACCGTCCAGCACGAGCTCGGGACGTCCGGTGGCGCCTTCGACCTCAACGCGGCGTGCTCGGGATTCGTCTACGGCCTCGTCGTCGCCCACGGCATGGCGGCCGCCGGCGCCCGGAGGATCCTGGTCATCGGCAGCGACACCCTGTCGCGGATCACCGACTGGGACGACCGGTCGCTGGCCGTGATCGTGGGCGACGGCGCCGGCGCCGTGGTTCTCGAGGCGACCGACGGACCCGGGGAGTTGCTCTCGTGGGACCTCGGGGCCGACGGGGCGCTGCGGCACCTGCTCAAGTGCGACACGGGTGGCTTCCTCTTCATGAACGGCAAGGAGATCTTCCGCCACGCCGTGCGCGCCGTCGTCGAATCTTCGCTGGCCGCTCTCGGTCGGGCCGGTCTCGACCCGTCCGACGTCGACGTCTTCGTCCCCCATCAGGCCAACGCCCGGATCATCACCGCGGCCCGTGAGCGTCTCGGCATCCCCGAGGAGCGCTGCGTCGTCACCATCGACCGGTACGGCAACACCTCGTCGGCGTCGGTCCCCTTGGCCCTGGCCGACGCCCTCGACACGGGACTGCTCGTCCCGGGGGCGACGGTCCTCATGTCCGGCTTCGGTGGGGGCATGACCTGGGCCAGCGTTGTCCTGCGATGGGGGGGCTGACGGCCGGGGACGACGGAGCCGCGGGGCGGCCCGTCCTCGTGATGCTGGCCGCCGGCATGGCCAAGCGTTACGGGGGCTGCAAGCCCCTGGCCCCCGTCGGCCTGCACGGCGAAGCGGTCATCGACCTGAACGCGGGCGACGGCCGGCGCGCCGGCTTCGGGGAGATCGTCCTCGTCCTCGGCCCCGCCTCGGGCGCGGCGATCGCCTATCACGTCCGCCGCGTCTGGCCCCGTTCGGTTCCCGTCTCCGTGGCCTGGCAGGTCTTCCCCCTGGGAACGGCCCACGCCGTGCTCGGCACCCGGGCCGTCGTCGGCGAGAGGCCGTTCGCCGTGATCAACGCCGATGACATCTACGGCGTCCCCGCCCTCGAACGGCTCGCCCGCCACCTCGGCTCGACCGCCGATCACGCGCTCGTCTCCTATCAATTGCGCGACACCGTCGTCTCGGTCGATCCGGTGACGCGCGGCACCTGCCTGGTCGACGGGGAAGGATGGCTGCGGGGCCTGGTGGAGAGGCGGCGGGTCACCCTCCAGGGCGACGGTCGCTTCATCGCCGACGACGGTCTCGAGCCGAAGGAGCTGCCGGGCGAGACACCGGTATCGATGAACCTGTGGGGATTCACGGCCGCCATCTGGCCCGTTCTCGATGAGGCCGTCCGCCGCGTGCACCCCGACGTGGACGCCAACGGCACCGTCACCGGCGAGGCGCCGTCGTCGGACGCCGAGGTCCTGCTGCCCGAGGTCGTGGGGACGATCGTGTCGGGGGCCGGCACCGAGGCCGGCACCGCCGCCGGCCGGGCGGGCCGCCGGGTCCGGGTCCTGGCCGGAACGGGCCGCTGCATCGGTGTCACCCATGCCGACGACCTTCCCGTGGTGCGGACGGAGTTGGCCGAGATGGTGGGCCAGGGCCTGCGGGCCGAGGCCCCCTGGGGGGCGGGGAGCTGAGCACACCGGTCCTGCTCCCCCGACCCCGGTCGCTGACGCTCTCCCCCGACGGCCGACGCGTCCCCGACGGACCTGTCACCGAGTCCCGGGACGGCTCCTTGCCGGCCGAGGGCTACCGGCTCGAGATCGGCGACGACGGCATCGCCCTGGTGGCGGCCGACGACGCCGGGCGGCGCCACGGGCAGGCCACCTTGGCCCAGCTCCGCCACGGGGCGACCACGGGGGCCGACACCGGGGCCGCCGGTCCCACAGACCTGCCCGCCTGCCGGATCACCGACTGGCCCGACTTCGCCGTCCGCGGCGTCATGCTCGACGTCGCCCGCGACCGGGTCCCCACCAAGGAGACCCTCTTCGCGCTGATCGACCGGCTGGCCGGCTGGAAGCTGAACCAACTGCAGCTCTACATGGAGCACACCTTCGCCTACGCCGGCCACGAGGAGGTCTGGCGCGGGGCCGACCCGTACACGGCCGACGACCTGCGTGCCATCGACGACCACTGCCGGTCGCGCGGCATCGAGCTGGTGGCCAATCAGAACACCCTCGGCCACTTCGAACGGTGGCTCTGTCACGACCACTACCGACCTCTGGCCATCGCCCCCGACGGCTTCGACTGGGTCTTCGGGGTGAGGCGGTCGCCCATGACCCTCGATCCGGCCAAGCCCGGATCCTTCGCGCTGGTGAGCGATCTGCTCGCCCAGCTCGTCCCCGTGGTCAGGAGCCCGCGCATCCACATCGGCCTGGACGAGCCCTGGGAACTGCCGCCCGAACGGCACCCCGAGTGGATCGACTGGCTCCGGCGCCTGGTCTCGCTGCCGGTGATGGCCGGGCGCGCGCCGCTCGTCTGGGGTGACGTCCTGTCGGCGGACCCCGCCCTGCTGGCCGGCGTCCCTGAGGGGGTGACCGTCTGTGAGTGGGGCTATGAGGACAACCACCCCTTCGCGGCGCGGGCCGAGGCGCTGGCCTCGGCCGGTGTGCCGTTCTGGATGAGCCCGGGCACCTCCAGCTGGCTGTCGATCTCCGGTCGCATGCAGAACATGCTCGGCAACATCGCCGGCGCCGCCGTCGCCGGTCTGGCCCACGGGGCCACCGGCATGCTCGTCACCGACTGGGGCGACATGGGCCACCACCAGCAGCCGGTGGTGTCCGAACCCGGATTCGCCACCGCTGCCGCCTTCAGCTGGTGCGCCGAGGCCCACGCGGGGCTCGATCTCGAGACGCTCGCCACCATGCTCGACGTCCACGCCTTCGACGATCCGGCCGGTGCCCTCGGCGGCGCCCTGGTCGAGCTCGGGCGGATCCCCCGGATGGTGACGCCGCAGGTCCCCAACATGTCGGCCCTCGTCTTCTCGATCCTGCTGCCCCAGTGGCGTGTCGGCCGTGGCGCCACCCGGGGGCTCACCGCCGGCGAGCTCGACGCGGTGGACGGCACCCTCGACGGGGTCCTGGCGGCCGTGGGCCGGGCCCGTCCCCGCCGCGGTGACGGCGGTCGGGTGCTCGACGAGATCCGGGCCACCGTGCAGCTGTTGCGGCTGGCCTGCGGCGACGCCCGGCTGCGGCTGGCCGGCGACGGGAGCCTGGCGTCGGTGGCCGACGGGGACCGGGCCCGCCTCGGTGCCGGGCTGGAGGCGGTGGTGGCCGAGCACCGGCGCCTGTGGACCGATGCCTTCCGGCCCGGCGGTCTCGAGGACAGCGTGGCCTGGTTCAGGCACCTGGCCTCCTGCTACCGGACGGGCGAGGCCGACGGTTCCTGGTTCGGCCCCGCCGCCTGACAGGGGCCCGAGCTCGTCAGCCGGCCCCGGTAGTCTGTGACCAGGACGAACACGAGGAGCGGGCCAGATCATGGGCCGAGGGAGCAGCCGAACACGGCGCCTGGCCGCCACGCTCGGCGTGAACGTGGCGCTGGCGGCGGGCCAACTGGTGGCGGGCCTCGTCGCCCACTCGTCGGGCCTGCTGGCCGACGCCGGCCACAACATCACCGACGTGGCCGGCCTCACCATGTCCCTCGTGGCCGTCCGCTTCGCCCTGCGGCCCCGGAGCCCCGAGCACTCTTTCGGCTATCACCGCGGCACCATCCTGGCCGCCCTGGCCAACGCCGCGCTCATCGCGGCGGTGACCGCGGCCGTGGTCGTCGTGAGCGTGGACCGCCTCCTTCACCCCCGACCGGTCGAGGGCGGCATCGTGGTCGGCGTGGCCCTCGGCGCCCTCGCCGTGAACGCCCTGGCGGCGTGGATACTGCGCGAAAGAGGACGGGAGCTGAACATGCGGGCCGCCGCGCTCCACATGACGGCCGACGCCGCGGCCTCGTTGGTGGTGGCCGCCGCCGGTGTGCTCATCCTGGTCGACGCCCATCTCCGCTTCGCCGATCCCATCGCCTCACTGGCCGTGGGGGCGCTCATCATCGTCGAGGCCTACCGGCTGCTGGCCGCCAGTCTCGGCGTGCTTCTCGAATCCTCCCCGGCCGACGTCGACCTCGACGCCCTCACCGGGGCCATGGCCACCGTGGCCGGTGTGGCCGAGGTGCACGACCTCCACGTCTGGAGCCTGTCGAGCGAGGTCCGGGCGCTGTCGGCCCATGTCATGGTCATCGGCCATCCTTCGCTCGAGGAGGCCCAGGCCATCGGCGACCGGGTCAAGCAGGCTGTGGCCGGGCCCTTCACCATCGCCCACTGCACCCTCGAGCTCGAATGCGAACGGTGCACCGACGACGCCTCCGATCCCTGCCTCATGGACTCCCTGTCGGAGCCCGCCTCCCTGCCCCATCGGTGACCGGCGTCCGCCGGCGCGTCCTCGTGAGCGGTCGGGTCCACGCTGTGGGCTTCCGGGCCTCGTGCCGGTTCCGGGCCGAACAGGTGGGCGTGGCCGGCTGGGTCCGCAACCTCTCCGACGGCCGGGTCGAGGCTGTCTTCGAAGGGCCGGCCACCTCGGTCGACGCCCTCGTCGAGTGGTGCCGGACCGGTCCGCCGCACGCCCGGGTGAGCGGCGTCGAGGTGACCGACGAGCCCGTCGAGGGCGACAGCCGTTTCGTCATCCGCTGACCGGTCGGCCGGTGGTGGGCGCCTCAGCGCAGCCGCCGGGCCCGACCGGGCGGTGGTGGCGGGACCAGCCGGGGGTGCAGGACCGAGGCGAGCAACTCCACCCCGTCGACCACCCGGGGACCGGGTCGGGAGAAGTAGGCACCGCCGTCGACGGCCCAGACCTCGCCGACCGAGGCCATCTCGGGCCGCCCGAGCAGGCCCTCTCCTTCGGCCACGGCCTCGGCCAGGCCGTAGCCGCAGGGGGCGAAGACCACCACGTCGGCCCCGGCCCCGGCGATCTGCTCCCACGTCAGCGGCACCGACGGAACCCCCGTCCGGCTGAGCAGGACGTCCCCGCCCGCCGCCGCCACCATGTCCGGCACCCAGTGGCCGCCCACGAAGGGCGGATCGGACCACTCGAGCTCGAGCACCCGCCGTCGCTCGGCCCCGGCCGTCAATCGGCGTATCCGGTCGAGACGGCCCCGCAAGGTGGCGACATAGCGCCGGCCATGCTCGGCCACGCCGGCCGCCTCGGCCACGGAGGTCACCGCCGCCAGCACCTCGTCGAGTGTCGAGGGATCGAGCGAGAGCACCCGGGCCCGGCACCCGAGCCGGTCGAGGGCCGCCGTCACGTCGCCCGACGGCACGGCGCAGACCCGGCACAGATCCTGGGCCAGGACCAGTTCGGGACCGAGGGCCCGGATGCGTTGCTCGTCGAGCCGGTAGAGCGGCTCGCCGGAGGCCACCACCGCGGCCACGGCGGCGTCGACCTCCGCCGCGCCCCGGCGTCGCCCGGCGGAGGCGTGCGACGGGGTGCCGATGGTCGGGAAGGACACGGCCGGCTTGTCACACGCGGCAGGCGGAAAGTCACATTCGGCGGTGACACCGACGAGCGAGTCCTCGAGCCCGAGAGCGAAGACGATCTCGGTGGCCGACGGCAGCAGCGACAGGATCCTCATCGGCACCCCGGACGCGGCGAGGCCCCGAGTAGCCGGTTCGGCCGAAGCCGCCCGCACTCCTCGGGGCCCACGCCCTCGGCGAAGGTGGGCTGCTCACATCCGGGGCCGGACGACCCCGGTGCGAGCGTTGCACCGCTTGGTCCCAGGGAACCTTCTGGCGCAGCACCGCCCTGCCTGACCGGGGAACCCGTCTCCGTGTGTTCACTCGGCGATCTCGCCTTGCAGCGATTCTCTCCGGTGCCCGCGCGGTCGTCATTCACCCGACTTCCCACACTTTGCGCCCGGCCCTCCGAAAGGTCAAGACGCAGACGAGAAATCCCTACGTTGTCCAGAGAATTCGTCTCTCTGTCCCCAGACGACACGGCGATATCCCCAGATTCCGCCGTCGTCATCCCCAAGTCCTCCCCAACCGACCCGACGTCATGGGCGCGCCCGGTAGTGCACGACGCACGGACACTCGGCGCGCGCCACGCCGCCGATCTGTCGGCTCCGGGGCCGCGCATCGGAGAAACGGGGCTTCATGTCGAACCGTTCGAGCAGCCGGCGGACGGCGACGGCAATGGACGAGATGGAGAAGCGTTGCGCCGGGCAGGTGTGGATGCCGTGACCGAAGGTGCTCACCACCTCCTTGGTGGGAAGGACCACCGACGGTGCCAACCGACGGCCCTGGTAATGATCGGGATCGAAGTGGTCGAGCCCGTGGGCCGCCGTGGTGTTCGTGACCGACAACATGGTGGCGATCATCACTCCGGGACTCACCCGGTACGTCCGGATCCCGTCGTCGAGGTCGACGGGGCGAAGGACCTGGCGCAAGGTGATGGAGCGTTGGGCCATCCGGATCGACTCGTAGGCACAGCGTTCGAGCAACCCCTCCTCCCCGTCGCGCACGCGGGCCGACAGCTCGGGGTGCAACAGCAGATTGACGAGGGTCCAGGCCAGGGCGGCATAGAGATTCGACTGGGAACCCATATGGATCAGGATCAGGTCGCGTGCCACCTCGACGTCGCGCTCGGCCGCCGGGAGATCGTCGAAAGACCGGTACAGCTGGGCCAGGAAGTCGTCGCCCTCCGCCGCCCGGCCGCGGCGGCCGGCCCAGATCTCGGCCACCACCCGCTCGATCCCGTGCATGGCCCGCCGTTCCAACCTCTTGCCGGTGGCCGTGGTGACAAGGGTCCGACCGGGCCGGACGAACGCCTCCGATCCGTCCAGCCGGTCGAACAGCGGGATCAGCCGGCCGAGATAGCGGGCCGAGGCCGCTTCCGCCCCGGCCCACGAGCCGAGACCGAGCCGGTGCCCGAGCCGGCGCGCCTCGGCGAAGATCTCGAATTGACCTTCCCGGCCGAGCTCGTCGATCTCGATGGTCATCGCGTCCTCGAGTCCGCCCAGATAACGCTCGGTCTCCTGGCGGCCGAACAGGTCGTGCGGGGTGTTGCGGCGGCCGGCGAAGAGCTCGTCGGGCACCTTCCGACGGATGAGCTCGTAGGTGGCCAGGCCGAAGCTGGCCTCGTGCTCGGCGAAGCCGTAGAGGCTGCGGACACCGGCGGGCGAAAAGACACAGAGAAGACGGTGACCGGCAGCGTCGACCACGAAGGTCTCACCCCATCGGTCGCGTTGCCGGCGAAGATGCGCCGTCGGATCGCGCAGCAGTCCCCAGGCATCCCGGGCCCGGGTGGCGCGCCCCCCGGCGCCGGGCGGCATCGGATGGACCTCGGGCAGAGGCCGGCCGGACACCACCCGAGACTACAGACATGCCCCGCCACCGGGCCGGGGACGGCGGCCGCCGGGCCCCCGACCGGCATCGTCTGGGAGGCAAAGGGCGGTACCGTGGGGGGAGATCGTGCTCAGCCAAGAGTGCACGACACCCTCTGAGGCGCGACGTGACGACCGCACTGCACGCATCGGCTGCACCCTCGACGAGCGCCGACCACGGGACGCCGACGCCGGTCCGACCGGTCAAAGGGGCGTCTCTGCTGGCCACCTGCCTGGTGCTCGGCACCGTCATCGCGGGTGGGGTCGTCCTCCGCTTCGAACCGGGACAGAACGCCGTCGACAGCTGGGGCTTCTCCGTCTTCCCGGCCGTCGCCCATTCGGCGATCCTCCGCGCCCTCACCGATCTCGGCCTGGCCCCGGTGACCGCCGCTGTCTCGCTCCTGGCCGGGGGATCGATCTGGAGCAGCGACCGCCGCCGGGCCCTGGCCTGCCTGGCCGGACCGGGCCTGGCCGTGGGTCTGGCCGAAGTAGCCAAGATCCTGGTGGGCCGGAGGTTCGAGCACGCCCTGTGCTGGCCGTCGGGGACCGCCGCCGTGGTGACGGCCGTCGTCACGGTGTTGGTGCTCGTCACGCGCGGCAAGGGCCGGGCGGCCATCGTCGTCATCGGATCGGCGGTCGTGGCCCTCGAGACCATCGCCCTGGTGGCCTTGCGGTGGCACTACCTGAGCGATGCACTCGGCGGTGTCGTCCTGGGCGTGGGCAGCGTCCTGTTCGTCGATGCCCTGTTCCACCGCGTTCGACGGCCGGCCCACCGTCGGCGGCTCGCTCGATCGGGCCTCGGCCCCTGATCGCATCGGGCCTCGGCCCCTGATCGCACCGATCCTCAGGCACAAACGGAACCTCAGACACAAACGGCTCGTCAGGCACGAACGGGCCGTCCCCGGCTCCTCCGGCCCGCGGCCGGTCATCGCACCCGACCGGGGCCGATGACACGGCGAGTACGCTGGAGTGGTCCATGCGCTCACGCGACGACCTGCGCAACGTGGCGATCGTGGCCCACGTTGACCACGGCAAGACCACGTTGGTCGACGGCACGCTCCGTCAGACAGGAGCCTTCCGAGCGGACAAGGAGCTCACCGATCGCGTCCTCGACTCGGGTGACCTCGAGCGCGAAAAGGGCATCACCATCCTGGCCAAGCACACGGCCGTCCAGTACGGAGCGACCAAGATCACCATCGTGGACACCCCCGGCCACGCCGACTTCGGGGGCGAGGTCGAGCGGGGCCTGTCCATGGTCGACGGCGTCCTGCTGCTCGTCGACGCCTCGGAGGGCCCGCTGCCGCAGACCCGGTTCGTCCTGCGCAAGACGCTCGAAGCCCGTCTTCCGGTCGTGCTCGTCGTCAACAAGGTGGACCGGGCCGACGCCCGTATCGAGGAGGTCGTCCACGAGGTGGAGGATCTGTTCCTCGACCTCGACGCCGACGAGGACCAGGTGGACTTCCCCATCCTCTACGCCAACGCCCGCGCCGGCTGGGCCAGCCGGAGCGCCCACACGGTGGGGACCGATCTCGTGCCGCTCTTCGACACGATCGTGACCCACGTTCCCGCCCCCGTCTACGACCCCGATCACCCTCTGCAGGCGCTCGTGACGAACCTCGACGCCTCGCCCTATGTGGGTCGCCTGGCCATCTGCCGGGTCCACCACGGGACCCTGCGGCGCGGTGACACGGTGGCCTGGTGCCGGGTGGACGGGTCGGTCGACAGAGGCAAGGTCACCGAGCTCTACGCCTCGCGCGCCCTCGAACGCATCGACGTCGAGGAGGCCGGGCCCGGGGAGATCGTGGCCGTGGCCGGCTTTCCCGAGGTCACCATCGGCGAGACCCTGGCCGACGCCGAGGATCCACGACCGCTCCCCGCCATCTTGGTGGACGAGCCCAGCCTGAGCATGACGATCGGCATCAATTCGTCGCCGCTCTCGGGCCTCGACGGCTCCAAGCTCACCGCCCGGCAGGTGTTGGGGCGCCTCGACTCCGAGTTGGTCGGGAACGTCTCTCTGCGGGTGTCGCCTACCGAACGACCCGATACCTGGGAGGTCCAGGGCCGCGGCGAGCTGCAGCTGGCGGTGCTGGTCGAGACCATGCGCCGCGAGGGCTTCGAGCTGACGGTGGGCAAGCCCCAGGTGGTGACCCGCATCGTCGACGGCAAGGTCCACGAGCCCATGGAGCGCGTCGCCATCGACGTGCCCGACGACTACCTGGGCGTGGTCACCCAGCTTCTCGCCCTGCGCCACGGACGGCTCCTGGAGGTGGTCAACCACGGGACGGGCTGGGTGCGCATGGACTACCGGGTCCCGGCCCGGGGGCTGGTGGGGTTTCGCACCGAATTCCTCATCGAGACGCGAGGGACGGGGGTCCTGCACCACGTCTTCGACGGCTGGGAGCCGTGGCACGGTGACCTTCGCACCCGCCGCAACGGATCGATGGTGGCGGACCGCCGCGGCCCCACCACCACCTATGCCCTGATGGCCCTGCAGGAACGCGGCACCCTGCTCCTCGGGCCCGGCACCGAGGTCTACGAAGGCATGATCGTGGGTGAGAACTCCCGCGCCGACGAGATGGACGTCAACCCGACCAAGGAGAAGAAACTCACCAACGTCCGCTCGTCGACGGCCGACGAGCTCGAGCGGCTGACACCGCACCTCCAGCTCTCCCTGGAACAGGCCCTCGAATTCATCGCCGAAGACGAATGCGTCGAGGTCACCCCGAAGTCCGTCCGCCTCCGCAAGGTCATCCTCGATCAGGCGATCCGCGGCCGCCAGCACAGCCGGGCCCGGCGCGACCGGACCTGACGCCTGGCCGGGTCACGGATCGCCACCGCCCGCCCGCCGGCCCGGCGCCGGCCCGGGACTTCGTGAACAGCGTCACGAAGGACACCTGAATCACCGCTTCTTTCGGCCTCTGCACCCCGTACAGTGGAGACCAAGGACCACACCGCCGTCAGACCCGCTCGACCATCCGAACAGGGGACTCGAAGACAAAGAGGACGCATCTCCCGAGGAGGACCACCAGTGCTCATCTCCACCCTGCTTGCCGACAAGGGTTCCGCCGTCACCACCATCCGAGGTGACGCCAGCGTGACCGAAGCCGTGGACGAGCTCAGTCGGCACCACGTGGGGGCGCTCGTCGTATCATCCGACGGGGAGAGGATCGACGGCATCGTCTCCGAGCGCGACGTGGTCCGCAAGCTGAGCGAACGGGGGGAGGCCGTCCTCGGCGAGCCCGTCTCCTCCATCATGTCCGCCACCGTGTCGACCTGTTCCCTGGACGACGACACAGAATCACTCATGCGCCTGATGACCGAACGACGCATTCGCCACGTCCCGGTGGTGGACGACGGCCGGCTGGCCGGCATCGTGAGCATCGGCGACGTCGTGAAGAACCGGATCGAAGAACTCGAGAAGAACCGGACCGAGCTGATCGAGTACATCACCGCCCGCTGACCACCCGTCCCCGCGGCGTCGGTTGCCGCCCCGCCCGTCGGGGTCGGGGCGAGACGTAGGTTCCTCCTGCCTCCCCTGCTTCCCCCTTGACCCTGCTTCCCCCTTTAATCTATAATTTCTGTTGAATTACATCAGTACGCACGGAGGCCCGACCATCGGGGCGCCTTGACTCACCCACCGAAGTCCACAAAGGAGACAGACGTGCCCGAGGAAGCCGCCGAGACCACCACCGTCCGCCGCACCAGGTCCGAGGGGCGACCGTGGCGGCTCGTGGCCCGCGTGGGTGTCCCGGTCGTGGCCGTGGGCCTGTTGGCATCGGCCTGCTCGTCGGGTCCGACCACGGCCTCACCGCCAGCCATCACCACCACCGCCGCCGCCGCCGCCGCCAAGTGCACGTCGTCGGCCCCGGGGGGTGTGCTCAGCACGGCGTGTGACACCCGGGCGACAACGGCGCAGCTGAGCGGCGCCGGCGCCAACTCCATATCTCCTTTCTTCACCCGCGCCTTCTACGACTACAACAAGGCCGACGGTGGTGTGACGGTGAATTACACGCCGGCCGGTTCGAGCGTCGGTGTCACCGATATCGAGCAGAGCACCGTGCAGTTCGGCGACTCAGAAGTCCCGATCCCGGTTCCGGCCAGCGGCAGCGGCGGGGCCATCCTCCAGCTCCCCGTCGACCTCGGCGGCGTCGCCCTCAGCTACAACCTGCCGGGCGTCGGCACCGGGCTCAAACTCGACGGACCCACCCTGGCCGGCATCTTCCTGGGCAAGATCACGAAATGGAACGACAGTGCCATCGCCGCACTCAACCCGAAGGTGAAGCTGCCCGATCTGGCCATCGTGGCCGTCCACCGGGCCGACTCGTCGGGGCCCGGGTACGACCTCGACCAGTACCTGATCGACACGGGCGGCTCCGCCTGGACGGCAGCGGTGGGGACGAAGGCGAGCACGCACTGGCCGGTGACCAACGTCGGCGTGGGCGAGCAGCTGAACACGGGGCTTGCCACCTACGTACAACAGACAGCGGGTGCCATCGGCTACGTCGAGTACGCCTACGCCCTTGAGGCCAAGTTCACGAACGTGGCCGTGAAGAACGCGTCGGGCGCGTTCGTGGTGCCCACCCAGACGTCGATCGCCGCCGCCGCCTCGTCGGCAACCGGCCTGAGTGCCTCGAAGTTCAACATCGTGAACGGTCCGGGTGCCACCACCTACCCGTTGGCCAACCTCAGTTGGACGCTCATCGACCAGAAGCAGACGAGCACTGCGACGGCGGTCGCCCTCGGACACCTCTTCGACTGGGTCACGACGACCGAACAGAAGGAGGCAGCCGCTCTCGGGTACTCGCCCCTGCCCGCCGATGCCGTCCAGCTGGCCCACCAGACGTTGCTCCAGATGGAGACCTCGAGCGGAGCGGCGGTCTTCACGGGCTGAGGCAGCCGCCGCGTCCCGGCGCCGACATCGCCCGGCGCCTCGGCTCCCGCCCGACGGCCCATGGGACACTGGTGGCGATGCCCGCCGGACCATCCCCGTCAGCTCCGGCGCCGATGGTGGCCTTCGTCCCCGACCTCATGGACCGCTCACGGGTCGAGATCGCCGGCCGCGACGCCGGGACACCGGTCGAGTTCGTCGCCCGTCCCGCCGATCTGACCGACGCCGTCGCCCGTGGCGCCCGGCTCGTCGTCATCGACCTCTCCCATGCCGGCGTCCTCGAGGTCCTTCCCCACCTGGGATCGGCCCACACGGTCGGTTTCGCCAGCCACGTCGACAAGGACCTGCTGGAGGCGGCCACGAAGGCGGGCTGCGACGAGGTGCTGGCCCGCTCCGTCGTCTTCCGCCGACTGGCGCGCGCCTGAGGTCAGCAGGAGTTGGGGGCCAACCTGGTCACGTCCACGGCGACGTCGAGGGTGTGGGAACTGCCGCCGCCCTCGACCGACCCGCGCAGGGGCGAGACGTCCCAGTAGTCGCGGCCCCAGGCGGTGGTGACGTACGACTCGGAGACGAGCTGGTCGTTCGTGGGGTCGATGTCGACCCAACCCCAACCGGGGACATACACCGAGAACCAGGCGTGCGAGGCGTCGGCGCCGAGCAGCCGTTCTTGGCCCTCGGGGGCGAGCGTCTCGATGTACCCGCTGACATAGCGAGCGGCCAGACCCATCGACCGCACGCACCCCACGGCCAGGTGGGCGAAGTCCTGGCACACACCTCGTCGATAGTCGAGCACCTCGAGAACGGGCGTCGTCACCGAGGTGAAGCCCGGCTCGTAGACGAAGTCACGGTGGATGCGGCCGGCCAGGTCGACCACGGCGTCGACCACGGGTCGACCCACGGCGAACGACGGTTCGGCGTACTCCGCCAGCAGCGGCGACGCCGGCACCAGACGCGAGGGTGCCCGGAACAGCCGGGCCTCGCGCGATCCGGCCTGCCGGTCGATGTCGAGCAGCCACTGCGCCGACTCCCACGGGAGGCTCGGGGAAGAGGGGGCGGCGGCGGTGACGGTCACGTCGCTCGTGGCCGTCACCGACAACCGGTCGAATCCACCGGCCACCACGAAGACCGTCACGGCGTTCCCGAACGCATCGACGTACTCGGAGCACGACGACGGCGCCGGCTCGATCTCCAGTGTGTGGCTGTCACATCGTTGGTTGTTGGTGGCCCGGGGACGGAGATGGGCCTCGTTGTACGACTGTTCGACGGGACCGCTGTATCCGAAAGTAGTCCGGTGGGTCACCCGGTACATCCGTGCCGGCGCGACGTCGTCCCTGTCGATGCCGGCGTGCGGCGCGGGGGCGATCCGTCGATGGGCTCCTCGGGATGGCGAAGGCTCGGGGACCATGGCGGTCATGGAGCGGAAGTACGTGGAGTCAAGGCGCTCATGGATGGCGGTGAGGGCGCCTTGGAGGTCGCCGATCAGGCAGCGTAGCTCCGCCGGCGTCAGACGATCGACGGGCACGTCGGCCACCAGAACGGCGGCATCGGTGCAGGCGGCCAGCACCTCTTCGTTGCCGGGCAGTCTCTTCACGGTGGTTCGCAGCTCGGTGAGGCATGACGACACGGCCCGGGGAAAGGCGTCGTCTTGGAGAAGGAAGCGCAGCGCGGCGCCATTGTCCGGACGCGCCGGCATGGCCCGCCGGAACGGCTGATAGGCGGCCACCGAGCGCAGGAGCGCCATCCAGTGGACCTCGTCGTACGGATCGCGTCCTCGGGTGGGGGCGGCACTGTCGGCGCGCACGGTGAGCATCCGGGCGGTGACGTCGGCCCGTTCCAACTGTTGGCCGATGCTGATGAAGGCCATCGCCTCGTCCCGGCGCATGGTGCTCCCGAGCACGCCGTTCACGCGGGCACACTCGTCCACCGCTCGGCGGAGCCACCCCACCCGGCCCTCGCGGGTCTCGATCTCTTGGGCGTCGGCGCTCAGCGCCAGCCACAGGTCATTCACGAGTTCCCACACCTCGCGGGGGACGACCGGCCG
>DATNJD010000179.1:0-4398 GCA_035604075.1 Acidimicrobiales bacterium | reverse complement strand
CAGTGGTTCGTTCATCTTCCTCGGCCCCACCGGCGTGGGGAAGACCGAGCTGGCGAAGACCCTGGCCGAGTTCCTGTTCGACGACGAGGACGCGCTGATCCAGCTCGACATGAGCGAATACATGGAGAAGCACACGGTGTCGCGGCTGGTGGGGTCCCCCCCGGGGTACGTCGGCTACGAAGAGGGCGGTCAGCTCACCGAAGCGGTGCGGCGCAAGCCCTTCTCGGTGGTGCTGTTCGACGAGGTGGAGAAGGCCCACCCCGACGTGTTCAACGCCCTGCTGCAGATCCTGGAGGACGGACGGTTGACCGACGCCCAGGGTCGTTCGGTGGACTTCAAGAACACCGTTCTCATCATGACCTCGAACCTGGGGACGGCCGACCTGCGCAAGTCCTCGGTGGGCTTCGCCAAGTCGTCGGAAGCGGTCAGCTACGAGCGCATGAAGTCCAAGGTCAACGAGGCCCTCAAGCAGCACTTCCGGCCCGAGTTCTTGAACCGGATCGACGAGGTGATCGTCTTCCACGAGTTGTCACGCGAGGAAGTCGTCGAGATCGTCGACCTCATGATCAAGCGTGTCGGTGACCAGCTGGAGAGCCAAGGTCTGGGCCTCGAGCTCACGCCGGCGGCCAAGGTGATGCTGGCCGACAAGGGCTACGACCCGACGTTGGGAGCCCGGCCGCTGCGCCGTGCCATCCAGCAATTCGTGGAGGACCCGCTGTCGGAACGCATCCTGTGGAAGGAATTCCGGGTGGGAGAGACGATCATCGTCGACGTCGACAACGACGAGATCGTCTTCCGCACCGTCGAAGGCCTCCAGCCACCGCCGGTGGAACTGGCCGGAGCGGGCCCCAGCACCTGAGCCGCCGTCGCGCCACGGCGCGGCCCAGCGACACATTCTGACCCGACCGGGGACGAGCGCACCGCCGGCGCGTCCGATGAGCACCGCCGCGTCACACCTTGGTCGTAGCCTGCACCGCCATGGGGCGACTGAGATCGGTACACCGCTGTGGATCGTGTGGCGCGGCCACGGCGCGCTGGGCCGGGCGGTGCCCGGCGTGCGGCGAATGGAACACCCTGGCCGAGGAGGTCGTCTCTGAGGGGGCTCAGGCCCCGTTCAGAGGGTCTGGGATCGGGGAGGGAACCGCCCTCCCCGTCCCCCTCTGCAGTGTCGATCTCTCGGGAGCCGCCCCGCGGCCCACGGGGCTGGCGGAGCTCGACCGGGTACTCGGGGGAGGCTTCGTCCCGGGCTCGGTCTCCCTCCTCGGCGGAGAACCGGGCGTGGGCAAGTCGACCCTGCTCCTGCAGGTGTTGCGATCGGTGGCGGAGACCGGTTCAGTGGTCGTTCTCGTCTCGGCCGAAGAGTCCTCGGCCCAGGTGCGACTGAGAGCCGAGCGCCTCGGCCCCGTCCCACCCACCCTGCTTCTTCTCGAGGAGACCGATGTCCGGGCGGTGGCGGGGACCGTGGAGGCGACCACGCCGGCCCTGGTGGTCGTCGATTCGATCCAGGCCGTGGCCGATCCGAATACAGCCGGGCTTCCCGGCGGCGTGCCCCAGGTCCGGGCCTGCGCCGAATACCTCGTGCGGTTGGCCAAGAGGCACGAGGTGGCCTTCGTGCTCGTGGGGCACGTCACCAAGGACGGCGCCCTGGCCGGTCCGCGGGTCCTCGAGCACCTGGTCGACACCGTGATGACCGTCGAAGGCGATCGACACCACGCCCTCCGCCTGGTCCGGGCCACGAAGCACCGCTTCGGGCCCACCGGAGAGCTCGGCCTGTTCGCCATGGGAGACGCCGGCCTCGCCGCCGTGACCGATCCCCACCGCTTGCTACTCGGAGACCGCCGACCGGGAACACCGGGGAGCGCCGTGCTGGCGGCGATGGAGGGCCAGAGGGCGTTGCTGGTGGAGATCCAGGCCTTGTGGGCGCCTGCGTCGTCGGACTCGGCACCGCCGCGTCGTTCGGCTCAGGGTGTGGACGCCGGTCGTCTGGCTCTGCTCTTGGCTGTTCTCGAGCAGCATGCCGGCATGGTGCTCGGCCGCACCGACGTCTTCGCCTCGGCCGTGGGCGGCATCCGGGTCACCGAGCCGGCCGCCGATCTCGCCCTGGTTCTGGCCGTGGCGTCGGCGGTGACGCAGACGGCGCTGGCGCCCGATGTTGTCGCCTTCGGCGAGGTGGGCCTCGGCGGCGAGATCCGCCGGGTGCCCCAGGCCGAGCGACGTCTGTCGGAAGCGGCGCGCATCGGATTTCGGCGGGCATTCGTCCCCTTGTCGTGTCCCGACGGACCTCCCGGCATCGAGCTTCTGCGCGTCGAGTCGGTGGCCGAGGCCGCCGCCCTCGCCCTCGCCGACGTGGGTGCCCGTTCCGGCACCGGTCACCGCCTTTCGGCGTAGTGATTTCGGGCAAGCCGACCACGGCCCCCGGGTAGCATTCCCTTGTGGAGCGCACCAACGGGGCTGTGGCCGGAGCCCTCACTCTCGTTGCTCCGGGACAGCCGCTGCGTGACGGGCTCGAGCGCGTCCTCCTCGCCAACCGGGGCGCCCTCATCGTGGTGGGAGACGACGCCGAGGTGCTGTCCATCTGCACCGGCGGTTTCCTGCTCGACGCCGAGTTCACGCCCCAGCGCCTGTCCGAATTGGCCAAGCTCGACGGGGCCATCATCGTCTCGGCCGATGCGGCGCGCATCGCCCGGGCCAACGTCCATCTCATGCCCAATCCCTCCATTCCCACGTCGGAGACCGGGACCCGGCACCGAACGGCCGAACGCATGGCGCGGTCCATCGACGTTCCCGTCATCTCGGTCTCGGCGTCGATGGGCGTGGTGACCGTCTACCGCGGCGAGGCCAAGCACGTGCTCCAGTCGGCGACGCGTCTCCACGAGCGGATCGGACAGGCCCTCCAGACGCTCGAACGCTTCCGCCAGCGACTCGACGTCGCCGTCGGTGCCCTCTCCGCTCTCGAGCTCGAGGACACGGTCACGTTGGGCGCCGTGATCGCCGTGTTGCAGCCGGCGGAGCTCGCCGTCCGGATCGCCGACGAGATCGACCGCGAATTGGTGGAGCTCGGTGCCGACGCCCGCCTGCTGCGCCTGCAGCTCGAGGAGCTTCTCGACGGGGTGGCTCCCGTGCGGCGCCTGGTCGTGCGCGATTACATGCGGGCCGGCCCGGGAGCAGCCGCCGGGCCGGAACGGGCGACGAGGTCCGATGAGCCTCGGGTCTCGGCACGACCCGGTCTCGAACGGGCACTGCTGGCGCTCGGCCGGCTCACCACCGATGAGCTCCTCGACCACCGGCGGGTGGCGTCGGCCCTGGGCATCGCTCCGGGGCAACTCGATCTCGACGCGGCCATGGAGCCGCGCGGGTACCGGCTCCTGCACCGCCTGCCCCGGTTCCCCGACGCCATCATCGATGGGATCGTCGAGCACTTCTCCGGGCTCCAGCGGATCATGCGTGCCACCGTGCGTGACCTCGAAGAGGTGGCAGGTGTGGGCGAGGCGCGGGCCCGATCGTTGAAGGACGGACTGGCCCGGTTGGCCGAGGCGACGATCCTCGATCGCTACAGCTGAACCAGCATCGAGCGGGATCGCAGGCACGTTCTGGACGCCCGGGCACCGCTTCAGCCCACCCCGCGGGGCCGTCGGCGCCGCTCAGGTAGAATAGGTGACCGCCCTGCGCCCTCTGAGCGCGGCAACGTCCGGGAGAATTGACGTGTTCGACATCGGTGACAAGGTGGTTTACCCGCATCATGGTGCGGCCATCATCGAGCGGCGTGAGGTGAAAGAGGCTTTCGGCGAAAAGCGTGAGTACCTCGTCCTGCGCCTCGCCTACGGGGACCTCACGCTGATGGTGCCCTCCGACAACACCGAGGGTGTCGGCCTGCGCGAGGTGATCAACGACGAAGAGGTCGAGGAGGTCTTTGCCGTCCTTCGCAAGAAGGAGGCACGGATGCCGACCAACTGGTCCCGTCGCTACAAGAACCATTCCGAGAAGCTCCGCTCGGGCGACATCTACCAGGTGGCCGAGGTGGTGCGGAACCTTTCCATCCGCGACAAGGACAAGGGCCTGTCCGCTGGCGAGAAACGCATGCTCCAGCGGGCCCGGCAGATCCTCGTCTCCGAACTCACCTTTGCGCTCGACGTCGACGAAGAGGCGGCCGAGAAGCGCCTCGACGAGGCGTTGCCCTGATCCTGGGTGCCCGGCGCCGCCGTATCGCGGCGCCCTCGTCAGGAGGCCGACTCCGGTGACGGTGTGGGTGGTGGTGGTGGCGGCCGGCGGCGGCAGCCGATTCGGCGGTCTCAAACAATTCGCAGAGATCGGCGGCCGCACACTGGTCGACTGGTCAGTGGATGCGGCGAGGTCCGTGGCCGACGGTGTGGTGCTGGTCCTTCCCGGTCCCGTGGCCGA
>DATNJD010000178.1:0-2724 GCA_035604075.1 Acidimicrobiales bacterium | reverse complement strand
TCTGCTGGATGGCCGGGGGGCTCCTCACCTCGATCGTCGACCGCTACTCCCGGGAGGTGCGCCGCACCCAGGCCCTGCGGCTCCTAGCCGCCGCCCGCCGGACCCCGGCCGGCCCCGAGGCGACGGCACCCACGGGCCCGCTCGCGGCCGAGGGACAGCGATGATCCTCTTGACGCGCTTTCACAGTGGCGAACGCTTCGCCGTCAACCCGGATCTGATCGAACGCATCGAGGAGACGCCCGACACGGTCATCACCCTGACCAATGGGTCCAAACACGTCGTTCAGGAATGCATCGACGAGATCACGCAGGAGATGCAGGTCTTCAAGGCCACGACACTGGCGCTGGCTACGCGCATCGCCGGAGATCCAGAGATGGAGACGACGGCCCACCTCCGGATCGTCCACGGGCTCGGCGACGACGGCACCGAGACCCCGCCCTCGGGCGACCCGGAGTCGACCGATCCGTCATGACGACGCGTCGCGCCGACCTCGAGCCGGTCCGGCACCGTAGTTAGAGAGGGCCAGGCATGGAACTCGACGGGACCAAACAGGTCACACTCGACGCCACCCTCGAGGCCTATACCGAGGAGCTGCGGGCCGACGGTGACGATGAGTCCGCCGTCACTCTGGCGTACACGCACAGCCTCCACCGCATGTGGCGAACGGCGCTGCGGATGTTGCCTGTCGCCCCGGGATCCTCGGTCCTCGACGTGGGAAGCGGTCTGGGCATCCTCGCCTTCGAGCTGGCCGCCAATCTCGGTCTCGAAGTCCAGGGTGTCGACATCGACGCGCGGTTCGTCAAACACTCGATCGAGCTCTGTGACCGGCTCACGACGATGCAGCTGTTCGCGCCGGGGGCCGGAGTCGAGTTCAGCGAAGGCGACGTCCGTGACCTGGCGTTTGCGGCCGATCGTTTCGACCTTGCCTTCATCCGCGAGCTGCTCCAGTTTCTGACCGACCCTGTCCAAGCTCTCGACCAGCTCTACCGGGTGGTGAAACCCGGCGGCTACGCGTGCGTGAGTGACACCGACGACCAGCTGCACATCACCTGGCCCGATCACAGCGCACCGTTGGCACGCCTGGTGGGAGCCGTCTCGGACATCCAGTACTCCCGCGGCGGTGACCGCCAGTGTGGCCGGAAGCTGTCCACCTATCTGCGCCAGGCCGGGTTCGAGATCGCCTCGGTGGTGGTCCTGCCCGAGGCCCAACACCGGGTCGTCAGTCGATCCGACGGTGAACGAGCACTGGTGATCGAACAGCTCCACGCCGCTCGTGAACGGATCGTGGAGACCAGGACGATGACGGCAGAGGCCTGTGATGCCGACCTCGCCGCGCTCGAGGCGGAAGAACCCCACGAGGAATTTCGCATGAACGCGCGGATCATCGTCCTCGCCCGGAAGCCCGAAGGCTGACACCCCGAAGGCTGACACCCGGAGGCTGACACCCGAAGACTGGCAACAGCTCCAGGGCAGGGCTCCGGGCGACGACCGGTGGGCAATCGTCAGTGAGCGGCGCCGGAGCGAGCCCGATGTTGGCCACATGGCCACCGGGGCGGACGAGCTCCGTGCACAATTCAAATGTGTCGGGAACCCCCACGGCGGTCGCGTCCACCACTTGGCGCGACCAATTGCCCAGAATGGGGCCATGGCGGAACGTGTTCACTCTCCCCTCAGGATCGCCGTCGGTCTGGCCCTGACCGGCTGCGCCTTCGTCGCGGCCGGCCGGCGCACCCACCGCGGTCCCCTGCTCCCCATCTCCGCTGTCGAACCGTCGAGCGGGGAACGGCTTGCGGCGAGCCCGCCTCAGGCGACGACCCCCACCTCGGCGGCGACGAGCACGGCCACAACCCCGCCCGAGCCCACGGCCCCGCCCGAAGCCCCGGGCGAAGCGGGCAACGTTTCCAATACGGTCACGGCGCCAGCCGAGCCGGCCCCGTCTGAGGCACTCGGCGCGACGGCACCGATGCCGGCCGCACCGACGCGACGCCCAGGATCGGGTCCGAGTGAGAAGGCCGTGGCGTTCGACGCCGTCATGTCCCGGGTGACCACTCTCATCGACGCCGCATCGCGCTCCGGCGTCCAGACACACGTCCCGGGCGGGACCCGGACGGACATGCAGATGGACGGCCCGCACACTGAGTTGTCCCCATCGGCACCGTCTGCGACGGTGGCAACCCTTCCCCGGCCGGACGACGCTTCACAACCCCAGCCGGAGCTCACCGCGCAGAACGACCTCTTCGATGCACGACCCGACGACTTCACCGAGGAGATCGCACACAAGGCGGCTCTCTTCCTGGCCGAGAATGCCCTCGCCGCGGGCGGGGTCGGTGCGGCGACGGGGCGGTGGCGGCCACCCCGTGCGGAGAACCCGATTGATCGCATGTCGATCGAGGACACCGCCCTGGCTCTGCGCCGGATCGGTCTCGGTGACGACATCGTGGATCCGGTGGCCGAGGGGTTGCGTCAGGGCAGGGACCTCGACAGCGTGTTGATCGCCGAATTCGGCCGACTGGCCCCCGCTCCCCCACCGCCGCGGCGGGCCGGGAGCCTGTTGGTGGTGGTCGGCGCCGGCGACGAGGCCCGGCGTCTCGCCGTCGCCCTGGCCGACGAAATCGAATCCGATCCCGACGACGTGGCCGTCGCCTCCCCCGATGGCCCCGCCCCGGCCGGGCTGACCAACGGGCGCTTCGTCAGGACGGCCGTCGAGGCGGCCGAACGGGCCCC
>DATNJD010000177.1:0-3633 GCA_035604075.1 Acidimicrobiales bacterium | reverse complement strand
TAACTGCTGGCCCGGTAACTGCTGGCCCGGTAACTGCTGGCCCGGTAACTGCTGGCCCGGTACCTGCTGGCCCGGTACCTGCTGGCCCGGTACCCGCGGCCGGCGGGGGGACGGTGGTCCAGAACTCCCGGAGCTCGGCGTTGAATTCCTCGGCCCGTTCGGCCGGGAAGAACAATTTGGCGCCGGCCAACTCCACGCAGCGGACGGTGCCGGGAATGGTGTCGGCCAACCACCGGGCCCAGGCGAGGTCGAAGAAGTCGTCGGCCGTCCCCCACACGATCAGCGTGGGAGCGCCGAAACGGGCCAGGTCGTCGCGAATGGCGACGGTGACGCCGTTGTCCATGGCGGCCACGTATCCCTGGACCGCCTCGGCCCGGGCCGGCGATGCGGCGAAGGGTGCGAAGAATCCGGCGATGGTCCCGTCGGACAGCAGGTCGGGGTTCTCGAAGCCCGAGGCCAACGAGGCCCGGGCGGCGGCCGGGTCGAGGGCGATCGCGGCGAGGGCGTCGGCCAGGGCTCCGGCCACGGCCAGGTCGCGGATGGGGGCGAAGGCGGCCGGGGGCCAATTGTCGTGGGTGTCGCAGTTGGTGAGCGTCAAGGACCGGACGCGCTCGGGCGCCCGGACGGCGACGAGTTGGGCGATGGCACCCCCACTGTCGTTGCCCACCAGATCGACGGCATCGAGCGCCAGCGCGTCGAGGAAGGCCACGATCATCTCGGCCTGGAGATCCATGCTGAGCGTCCCGGTGGCGGGAAAGGAGCTCTCCCCGTGGGCCAGCAGGTCGACGGCCAGACAGCGCCGGAGATCGGCCAGCCCCGCCAGCTGGTGCTGCCACAGGTCGGCGTTCAAGAAGACGCCGTGCACGAAGAGGGCGGGCGGCCCGTCGCCCCATGCCAGATAAGCAACGTCCCCCAGCCGCGTGGCCACCGTGTGCCGGTGCGGCGTGCCACTCGTCGTACTCCGGGGCGTCCTGCCGGGCGCACTGTCACTTGGCGTACTGTTAGTAGTCGAGATACTCATAGTAGGTGAGTGTAAGATCGAAGGTGGTGACTGTCAAGAGCCGGCGCGAGGAATACGCCGAGACGACGCGCGCCGCCATCGTCGAGGCGGCCGTCGAGAGGTTCTCGGCCGACGGGTTCTCGAGGACGAGCATGGACGCCATCGCCGAGACGGCGCGGGTGACGAAGGGCGCCGTCTATCACCACTTCCGGGACAAAGCCGAGCTCTTCGAGGCGGTCTTCGTGCTGATGGAGGAACGTCTGTTGGCCAAGGTCACGGCGGGCGTGGCCGGCATGACCGATCCCTGGGCCCTGATGGCCAAGGGCATCGATGTCTTTCTGGAGGAGTGCGGGGACGCCGACTTCCGGCGGATCGCCCTGGAGGAGGCCCCGGCTGCCCTCGGCTGGGCCCGGTGGAAGGAGACGGAGGAGAAGTATTTCCTCGGTCTCGTCACCGGCGCCGTCGCCGGCCTGGCCGACGCGGGCCTGATCGCCATCCCGCCCGGTGACCTGACGGCCCGGATGCTGCTGGCGGCCATGAGTGAGGCCGGCGTGGCGGTGGCGACGTCGGCCGACCCCGATGAGGAACGCCGGAGAGTCGGCGCGCTCGTGCTGCGGCTGCTCGAAGGACTGCGGTAGTCGACGGCCGCCTATGTTGGGGCGCCCGTGATCCGAGGGGGGACGCGCCGCCCCGGGCGCGCGCCACCGGCGACGGCCCCCGGCGTCGGGGGACGGGGGACGGGGCGAGGAGGGGACGATGGCGAGCCCGGGCGGACGACTGGGACGGGCGTGGCGGCGGTTCCGCCGTCGGCCTCGGGCGGTGCAGGGCGTGGCGGCGGCCGTGGCGGTCGTGGTGGTCATCGGGGTCGTCTTCGCCGTGGCCGGCTCGGGGTCCGGCCCGGCCCGGGGGCATGGTGCGACGACCGGAGCAGGGGCCGATGTGACGCCTCCCGATCAGGCCAGCACTAGCAGCGCCGGGGTCAGCGCCCACACGATCAATGTCGTCTTCCCGGTGTCCAACCTCCAGGCGTTGTCGTTGAACCTGGGCTTCGCCACCGACGTCGAGTACACCGAGCAGTCGCAGGCCATCGAGCTCTTCGTGACGCAGATCAATGACAGCGGTGGGATCCACGGCCGGAAGATCAACCCCGTCATCGTGCCGTTCGATCCCACCAACGAGACAGCCATGCGGGCGCTGTGCAAAGACTGGACCGAGGGCGGCGCCGACGTCTTTGCGGTCCTCGACGGGGTCGGCACCTGGACCGGGGACAACCAACTCTGCATCACCGAGGAAGGCCATACGCCACTGCTCAGTCAGTGGACGACCGTCACCAACTGGACCCAGAAGGGCTCGCCCTACCTGTGGTGGACCGGACCCGATGATGCCGCCATCCTGCAGGCCACCGTCAGCTGGGGGTTGAGCGGCGGACTTCTCGGTCACGGCCAGAAACTGGGGGTGATCGCCGGCGACCGGGCCAGTGATCAGACGGCGCTCAACCAGTACCTGCTACCCGACCTCAAACGGGCCGGCGTCACGCCGGTGGTCGAGACCATCGCCGCCGATCCCTCCGATTCCTCGGCCACCAACAGCGAGGCCCCGCTCGCCATCCAACAGCTGCGCGGCGACGGTGTCACCTCAATCCTTCCCCTCATCCCCTTCAACGTCTTCTACCCCGTCCTGCAGGCCGAGACCCAGCAGCAGTACTTTCCCCGGCTCCTGTTGTCCGACTACGAGGAGTCGATCGAGTCGGCACTGGGCCTGCTGCCCATCCCGTACCAAAAGGCACTCGACGGCCAAGAGGGACTGACGGCGGAGACTCTGGGCGGCATCGACGACACCCGGCCCGAGTCGCAGGGCGGGTACGACTCCGGCGTGCGCAGCTGCTTCACCACCTGGCACAAGGCGTATCCGCAGATCCCGAAGGGGAACCAGAACTACTTCATCGAGGAACAGGGGCCGGTCCAGGCATGGTGCCAGGAGATCCGGCTGTTCGCCGCCGCCGCCTCCGCCGCCGGACCGGATCTCAACCGACGGACGTTCGTCGAGGCCATGGCCAAGATCTCGAACTTTCCCGGCGGCTACTCCCCCACGCTGAGTTACGGGCCCGAGACCTTCTCGGGCCCGACGCAGTACCGGATCGTCCGGCTGCATACCAACATCCCTCCGTCGAGCCAGTGCAAGTTCCCCTTCGACCACATACCGGAGGGGGTGTGCTGGGTGGTGGTGGAGAACTGGCGACCGTTGCCCAAGACATGACCACCCCGGCGACGCCGTGGTGGCAGACGGCCGTTCTGTACCAGATCTACCCACGGTCGTTCTGCGACTCGGACGGCGATGGACAGGGCGACCTGCAGGGGATCATCGACCGGCTCGACCATCTCGGGTGGTTGGGCGTCGACGGCATCTGGCTGAGCCCCGTCACCGTGTCGCCCAACGCCGACTGGGGCTACGACGTGGCCGACTACTGCGCCGTGCAGCCCGATCTGGGCACCATGGAGACCTTCGACACCCTGGTGAGCGAGGCGGAGAAGCGGGGCATACGCGTCCTCATGGATCTGGTGCCCAATCACACGAGCGTGGAGCACCCGTGGTTCGCCGACTCCCGCTCGTCCCGGGAAGCAGCGCGACGAGAG
>DATNJD010000176.1:0-4806 GCA_035604075.1 Acidimicrobiales bacterium | reverse complement strand
GCTTCACCCCGAGTCCGGAGCCGCCGATCAAGGTCCCCGGTCCCACCGAGCCGTGGCCATAGCGGGTCCGTATGGCCATGACGGCCGCCTCCACCTCCTCCCAGCCCCGGTCGCCGGCGCCCTCCGGCGACCGGGCCTCGGACGATCCGCCCCCCGCCGCGGCGACCCCGGCGGGGCCACCGGGAGGACGGGCCGGCCCGTCCTGCTCGAAGGTCCCGGCGTCCCCCGGGCCTCCCGACGGCGCGTCGGAGAACGACAATTGCTGGGGTTCGGCCGCGCCCGAGACCAGCCCGGACATTGACACGCCGAGGAGGCGGACGCCGGGCGAGACATCGACACCCTCGAGGAGGGCACCGGCAACGGCGCCGATGGCCCGGGGTGAGTCGGTGGCATGAGCGACGGTGTGGGAACGGGTGATCGTGCTGAAGTCCCCGAACCGGACCTTGACGGTGATCGTCCGTCCCCGGACCAACGCTTCTTGCAGCCGGCGCCCGACGGCGTCGGACATGCGCACGACATGGCGATGCGTCTCGTCGTGCCCGTGCAGGTCGGCGGCGAACGTCTCCTCGTGACCGACCGATTTCACTTCCTGCAGCGCCACCACCGACCGGGTGTCGTCGCCGCGGGCCAGAGCCGCCAGGGCACGGCCATGAGCGGTGCCCACCACCCGGCACAACGTCTCGACGGGGATGGCGGCCAGGTCACCCACCGTCACCACCCCCAGGTCGGCCAACCGGTTGCCGGTGGCCGGACCCACCCCCCACAGGGCCCGCACCGGCAGCGGATGGAGAAACGCCAGCTCCCGGTGGGGTTCGATGACCACGACCCCGAGGCCCGGCCGGGTCCCCGTGCGTGCCGCGGTCGGTTTGGCGGCTCGGGACGCCAACTTGGCCAGCAGCTTGGTACGGGCCACACCGACGGCGCAGTGGAGATGTAATTCGTCGGTGACGGCCTGGCGGATGGCCCGGGCGATGGTCGGGGGTGGACCGAGAATGCGACGGGCGCCCGAGACATCGAGGAACGCCTCATCGAGAGCGATTCCCTCGACCATGGGAGTGAATCTCTGTAGCACCTCATGGAATCGCGTGCTGATCTCCGAGTAGCGGTCAAACCGGCCCGGCAGAAACACGGCGTGGGGACACCGACGTCGGGCCTCGACCGAGGACATGGCCGAGTGGATGCCGAAGGCGCGTGCCTCGTAGGTACACGCGGCGACGACGCCACGGTTGCCCGTCCCGCCCACGATCACGGGGCGGCCTGCCAGCGACGGGTCATCGAGGACTTCGACGGCGGCGAAGAACGCGTCGAGGTCGACGTGCATCACCGTGCATGCGTCTACCTCGTCCATCACGTCCGCGGGCATGGACGGGCGAGCCACCGTTCTCAGACGCTGGGCCGCAGCCGTCGGAAGCCTTCGGCGAATGCCACACCTGCCCGCTTCCCGTCCTCGGCGGCACGCAACCGCACGGCGTCGGCCGCCCATTCCCCGTCCCCGGTGAATTGGCTCCGGTGACACGAGACGGCGGCCGCCTTGTCCTCGATCGTGGCCGAGATATCCACCCACACCGTCGGTTCGAGCGTTCCCGACAGCAGCACCGTGTCGACCTGGTGGACCGGCCCGGCGTCGGGAAAGTACAGGGGCAGGGCGGCGGCGGGCGAGAGGGCATCGAGAACGGCGAAACCCACGATCCGGTGATCCCGATGGTTGAAGTAGTCCTCGCCGAAGAACACCGCCGTCGGGTCGGGGCACAGGACCATCGTGGGGCGCAGGCGCCGGATCCACCGGACCAGCTCACCGCGGAACCCGTCGTCGTCGGTCAGTTCCCCGTCGCGGTACCCGAGCACGTGCTGATCGGTCAGCCCGAGCACCTTGGCCGCCTCGTCGCATTCCTCCGCCCTCCGCTCCGCCAGCTCGGCGGGGTCGACGGTGGGGTCGGTCGTGCCCTTGTCCCCGTTCGTACAGAGCACGACGTGCACCTCCGAACCCCGCTGGGCCCAGCGCGCCAGGGTGCCGCCGCACGACACGTCGGGATCGTCCGGATGGGCGTAGATGGCCAGGACCTTGTCGGGGACGGCGTCGAGCAGGTACGCCACTGCCCGTCAGCCCTTTCGTTTCGGCTCTGTGGTCTTGGTGAGCAGGCCGACCTCGCGTTGGAAGTCACCGATGTCGGCGAACCCCTTGTAGACGGAGGCGAACCGGAGATAGGCCACGTCATCGAGCTCCCGGAGGCGCTCGAGCACGGCCACCCCGATCTGTTGGCTCGTCACTTCGGCTCCCTCGCCCCGCAAGGCCTCCTCGACCTGTTGCGCCAGTTCCTCGAGCTGTTCCTCTGTTACCGGGCGGTTCTTGGTGGCGGCCCGGATTCCGGAAACGACCTTCACCCGGTCGAACGGCTCCCGCTGTCCGGCGCGCTTGACCACCCACAGCGGGGCTTCCTCGAGACGCTCATAGGTCGTGAATCTGCGACCACAGGACAGGCACTCCCGCCGTCGACGGATGACCACGCCTTCCTCGGCAAGGCGCGAGTCGACGACCTTGTCATCGAGGCTCTGGCACCACGGACACCGCACACGGCCAACCTAGTTCCGCATGGGCAGGGCTCAGGGGAGAACCAGGCGCTCCCCCGGCCTGACGCTGCCCCCGCCGACCTCCACACCGAGCGCCGCCACCAGCGATCGCTGATCGCGACCCGGACCGAGCCTCCGGGCGATGGAGGACAACGTGTCGCCGGGCTGGACGACGTAGACGGCGTGCGCGGACAGCGTGGTCCCGGTGCCGGCCGGGGCCGGCACCGCCAACGCCGGATCGGGCCTCGTCCCCCAGGGCACGGCCAGAGCGATCACGGCGGCGAGGGCGACGAACCCGAGCAGGACGTGGCGCCGGCGCTGAGCCGTGGCCCGAGACAGCGCCCGACGGTCGTCGCAGCGACGGGGCACCGGGCGGGTCCGGTGGTCGGGCCCCGGCGCCCGACGTTGCGGTGTCCCACCCGGTCGAAAGGCCGGGGCACAGGGCTCCGCTCCTTCGTACGCCGTATGGCGCCGTCTCGGCTCGACCCGGTACACGGGTCGGTCCGTCGTCACCAGGGTCACAGACTCCCCGCCCGCCTTCCCGGTCCCGAACGTGTGTTCGTCATAGCTCTCATCTGACCACGAACACCTGTTCGTGTCAATGACCGTCCTCCTCGGCGCCCGCATCGATCCGACTCCCATGGCCCGAGGATGACAGGGGGGTGTAACAGCCCCCGCCCCGGCGGTCGCGGCCCGGGCCCTGTCCGATGCCGACGAACAGGTGTTTGTCTTTGCCCCCTGGTGAGGCTACCGTGGTCACGAACTGGTGTTCGTCCACCCACGGGGGGGCGGGTACCCCGGGGCACGGAGGCACGGCGACATGGCCGAGGCGTTGACGGGCAAGCGGCAGCAGATCCTCGAATTCATCGGCGACCGGATCAAGGTGCAGGGCTATCCGCCGTCGGTCCGCGAGATCGGCGAGGCGGTGGGCCTCACGTCCTCGTCCACCGTCCACGCCCACCTGGCCGTCCTCCAGCGCGAGGGCTACCTCCGGCGCGATCCCACCAAGCCCCGGGCCATCGAGGTGCGCTACGACCCGTCCTCCAAGGCCCAGATGGCGGCCCGGCCCGTCCGCACCGTCCCCCTGATCGGCGACGTCGCCGCCGGGACCGGCGTCCTGGC
Source organism: Acidimicrobiales bacterium (assembly GCA_035604075.1). GTDB lineage: Bacteria > Actinomycetota > Acidimicrobiia > Acidimicrobiales > UBA8190 > Palsa-661. The sequence goes on along the minus strand of DATNJD010000176.1, from coordinate 1,116 downwards.
CCACGAGAACGTCGAGGAACTGCTGCCTCTGCCCGAGGACTTCACCGGCACGGGCTCGCTGTTCATGTTGCGGGTGAGAGGAGAGTCGATGATCGGGGCCGGGATCCTCGACGGCGACTACGTCGTCGTCCGCCAGCAACCCGAGGCCGAGACCGGCGACATCGTGGTGGCCGGAATTCCCGACGACGAGGCGACGGTCAAGACCTTCAGCCGTCGGGGCGCCACCGTCGTGCTCACTCCTTCCAACCCGGAGTTCTCGCCCATGGAGTTCGACCCCGCAGAGGTGACAATCTACGGCAAGGTCGTCACCGTGCTCCGTCGCCTCTGAGCCCTCACGCGCGGCCCCGGGCGCGGGCTACGACGGCTTCTCGAGGATCCGGGCCAACGCATCACGGACACGGGTGAGCTCGGCCGCCGACACATGCTCGTCGGGGGTGTGGGCGAGGAGCGGGTCACCCGGTCCGAAGTTCGCCGCCGGCACACCGGCCGAGAACAAGGTGGCCACATCCGTCCAGCCCAACTTGGCCCGGGGATCATGCCCGGTGGCCCCGACCAATTCGGCGAGCAGGGGATGGTCGAGCGCCGGCGGCGCGCCGGCGGCGGCATCGACCACCACGAGCCGGTCGCCGATTCCGGGATCGAACGTGTCGCCGAGCAGTCGGCCGACCTCGGCGGCGGCGGTATCGACGGTCCGGTCCGGGGCGAAGCGGAAGTTGAGGGTGAGTGTGGCTTCATCGGGGACCACGTTCCCGGCCACTCCCCCGCTCACGCCCACCGACTGGAATTGTTCTATGTACTCACACCCGTCGAGGACCACGCGACGTGAGACATAGCTCTCCAGCGCGCGCAGTACCGGAGCCAGGCGGTGCACCGCGTTCACGCCCTTCCACGGTCTGGCGGTATGGGCGCGCCGGCCGATGACCGTCAGGTCGACGCGCATCGTCCCCTGGCAGCCCGCTTCCACCCGGCCGCCGGTGGGTTCGGCCAGCACGGCGGCGTCGGCGGCGAGGATCTCGGGCCTGTCGGCCACCAGATGGCCGAGCCCGTTGTGTCGTCGCTCCACTTCTTCGCACGTGTAGAAGATGTAGGTCGCATCGATGACCGGTTCACGCGTCG
>DATNJD010000175.1:0-13912 GCA_035604075.1 Acidimicrobiales bacterium | reverse complement strand
CAGAGCATGCTGCCCTCTCCGGCCGGCGCCACCACCGCCTCCCTCTCCGGCGTCGACTGCACGAACCCGACCCACTGCGTGGCCGTCGGCAGCTACACCGCCGGCCAGGTCCACGCCCTCGTCGAACGGCTTTCGGGAACGACGTGGACGCCGACGACGGCCATCGATCCGCCCGCCGCCAGCTCGGCCGGCCTCTCCGCCGTCTCCTGCCGGTGGGCCGGGGACTGTGTGGCTGTCGGCACGGCCGACGGCGCACCGCTGGTCGAGAAATCGGCCCACGGCCATTGGACACCGACGAGCCTGGCCCTCCCCGCCGGTGCCACCGCCGCCGGCCTGTCCGGGGTCTCCTGTCTGGCCTCGAGCCCCTGTCAGGCGGTCGGCTCCGTGACCGAATCCTCCCAGAGCGAGGCCCTGATCGAATCCAGACCCGGTACCGGCGGGAGTTGGACCCCGACCGTCGACACGGTGACACCGGAGGCCACTCTCGACGCCGTCAGTTGCGACCACTCCGGGAACTGCGAGGCCGTGGGCGGTAGTGCCGGTGGTCCCCTGGCCGAGTCCGGCCACGGCAGCACCTGGACACCGACAACCGCCGTTCCCGGCTCCGCCGTCCTCTCCTCGGTCTGGTGTGACCCCTCCGGCACCGGCGACTGCACCGCTTGGGGCGTCGCCCCGGCCACCACCGCCGGCTTCGCCGTGATCGACAGCCTCTCCGCCGGGACCTGGTCGAGGGTGACCCTGTCGCCCCTGACCCTCTCGGCCGAGCTGGAGGGGAGCTGTTCCTCGCCGTCGAACTGCGTGGCGTTCAACGAGGGCGACAACGACGTCACCGTCCTCCTCGGCAGCCCCACCGGCTGGCAGTCCGAAGCCCTTTCCGGACCACCCGACGCCACCCTGACCGACGTCTCCTGCTCGACCACCTTCTGTGCCGCCGTCGGTGTCGACGATGACCGGTCGGCCAGTCCCGTCAGCTTCATCGAGAGCCTGGTCGACGGCAGCTGGCAGACGATCCCGGGACCCGAGGTCCAATTCAATCAAGCCGTCTCCTGTAGCGGTTCCTTCTGTGCCGTGGTGAGCGGCGACACGGCGACCACCTCCACCGACGGCGTCCACTGGACATCGGCCACCCTGCCCTCACCGTCGGGCTTCACCGGCATCCTCGGCATCGACGGCATCTCCTGCGTGGCGGCCGGCTCCTGCGTGGCCGTCGGCCTTCCTTCGGGCGAAGGCGAGGGCCTGGTGGCCGAGGTCCTCCAGTCCGGCTCCTGGACGGCCGCCAAGATCGCCAACCCCGCCGGCAGCAGCGGGGGGAACCTCGCCGCGATCAGCTGCCTGACCGTCACGTCCTGTGTCGCCGTCGGTTCGGCCGACCTCTCCAGCGGCATCGAGTCCCTCGTGGAAGTCCTCTCCGGAACCACCTGGACCGGCACCGTCCTGCCCGCCGCGCCCAGCTTCACCTACGGCGACCTCGACGCCGTCTCGTGCCCGAGCGCATCGTCCTGCGTGGCCGTCGGCTCCGCCTTCCCCTCCTCCGGTGGCGTCGGCGAACCGCTCGTCGAGACGCTGGCCTCGGGCTCGTGGACGCCGACCACCCAGATCCCCCTGGCCGGCACCCCCTACGGCACCAACGACAGCGTCGCCTGCCCGTCGGCCGGGACCTGTTACGCCACCCAGCTCGACGAGGGATCGACGGGAACGATCTGGCAATTCATGGCACTGGCGGCCGGGAGCTGGACGGAGAGCGCCATTCCGACGCCGGCCGGGGACGACACCGATTCGCCCGTGGCCGTCTCCTGCAGCCCCGCCTCCTGGTGCACGGTGGCCGGCTCGGTCGAGGGGCCCGTCTCGGCCGACTTCCCCGAAGTGGCCCGGACACCCCTGATCGCCACCCTCGGCGCGCCGGCACCGGCGATCACGTCGGCCGCGGCGGCGACGGCCAAAGCGGGCACGGCCTTCAGCTTCACCGTGACGACCACCGGAGCACCGACGGCGGCGCTCTCGGAATCAGGCGACCTGCCGGCCGGCCTCCACTTCACCGACAATCACGACGGCACCGCCACCATCGCCGGCACCACGACGGTCAGGAAGGGCACCCACCTCATCACCATCTCGGCCGACAACGGCCTCGCCCCCGCCGTCACCCAGGCCTTCACGATCACCTGCACCCACTGACAGAGGCCTCGTTCCCATCACGGAGACGTGGCGGGTGGGCGGGCCGCCCGGGGGGCCCGCCTGATGGCACGGAGACCGGTGACGGTTACGAGGCGCGCACCCAGAAGGGCAGGGTCTGCTCGCTGCCGTCGGCCCGGACGAACTTCTTGAAGACGGCCTCGACCGCCTCGCCGATCCGGATGCTCTCGGGGTCGATCTCGTTCAGCGCACCGTCCACCCCCGAGACCAGGTTCCCCACGAACCGGAGGTTCGGGTCTTCGTCGAGGGCCACCACGATCACGTTGTAGGGGGCGAGGTCGGAGTAGGGCGCCAGCAAAGGCGGGTGGGGCACCACGTAGGACCAGACCGTCGCCCGGCCCGACATCGCCGCGTAGCCCCGGTCGACCGACCGGCAGCGCGGGCACATCGGCCGCGGTGGGTGCCGCAGGTGCCCGCAGGCGTTGCACTTCTGGATCCGCAATTCTCCCCGGGCCGTCCCTTCCCAGAAGAACGCCCCGTCCTCGTCGCCCGCCGGCAACAGGAACCCCTCGACCGAGGGCCCCAGATTGGAGACATAGGCCCCCGAGAACGCCGCCGCTTTGGCCATCTCCTTCTCCTCCTCTACCGGCGCAACAGCAGCGCGCTCGTCGGAACACCCTCGCCCGATGTCACCAGACAGGTCTCGGCGTTCTCGACCTGCGCTGTCGACGTGCCCCGCATCTGCCGGACACCCTCGTTGATCAAGTTGAAGCCGTGCACGTAGGCCTCGGACAGACCGCCGCCCGATGTGTTCACCGGCAGCGAACCCTTCCCCCATTCGAGGTTGCCGTTGTCGGTGAACGGTCCCGCCTCCCCCCGCTTGCAGAAGCCGTAGCCCTCGAGCGAGAGCAGGATCAGCGGCGAGAAGGCGTCGTAGATCTGGGCCACCGAGACGTCGTCGGGCCCGAAGTCGGCGTTGGCCCACAACCGCTTGGCGCAGGCCCAGGCCGGCCCGGTCAACGGATCCTCGTTGTAGAAGTTCACCATCGTCTGGTGCTCGGGCGGGAGTCCCTGGGCGAAAGCATGGACGTAGACGGGGGGATGCCTCAGGTCCCGGGCCCGCTCGGCCGAGACGATCACACACGCCAGCGCGCCGTCGGTCTCGAGGCAGTTGTCGAAGAGGCAGAGCGGCTCCGACACCCAGCGCGAGGCCATGTAGTCCTCGCGCGACATCGGCTTCGCGTACATGAGGGCGGCCGGGTTCACGTTGGCGTGGCCCCGGACGGCGGTGGCCACATTGGCCAGGTGCTCGCGGGTGGCCCCGTAGTCGTGCATGTACCGCCGCGTGAGCATGCCGATCTCGTCCACCGGCCGCAGCAGCCCCGCCGGCCGCGTCCATTGCCCCGGCACGTGCAACTGCGTCGAGGTGTTCGTCCAGGGCCGGGGACCCGACCCGCGCTTGCGGGCCCGCCAGGCCACGGCCACCTCGGCCTGACCGGTGGCCACCGCCAGCGCCGCGTGCCCCACCACCCCGCAGCCGGCGCCGCCCCCGTAGCCGACCTGGCTGAAGAAGGTGATCTCGCCGCAGCCGATGTTCCGGGCGATGTCGACCTCCTCGGTCGCCTCCATCGTGTACGAGCAGAGGGCGTCGACCTCGGACACCTCGACGCCGGCGTCGGCGCAGGCGGCCACGATCACCTGGCAGGCCAGTTCGGCCTCCGACGGCTCCAGGTGCTTGGCGAATTCGGTCTGGCTGATCCCGACGATGGCCGTCGCGTCTCGCAGTGCCACTCCCGGGCTCACGGCCCCACCCCCTCCGCTCACGTTCGTCGGCACCGGATCCGTCCGGCGCCGCGTTCGTCGGCACCGTATCAGCGCCTACCCGCCCGCTCCTGACGGCACGTCAGATAGCCATTACGATCGCCCCCCATGAGCGCCCCGAAAACCCGGGAACCCCAACTCCTGATCGGCGGCAAGTGGGTCGACGCCTCGGGCGACGCCTACGAGGTGGTGAACCCCGCCACCGAAGAGACGGTCGGCCTCGCCCCCCAGGCCACGGTGGCCGACGCCGAGGCCGCCGCCGCCGCGGCGCGCGACGCGCTGCCCGGTTGGGCCGCCACCGATCCCGATACGCGGCTGGCCCTCATGGCGAAGGCCGCCGCCGCCATCCGGGCGAAGGCGGCCGAGCTCCTCCCCCTCGTGATCGCCGAGACGGGGGCCACCGCCGCCGTGGGGTCCCGGATGCAGGTGCCGGTGGCGGCCGACCGCTTCGACCGCTACTCCCGCGACCTCCGCCACGTCGCCCAGCGCTCCCTTCCCCCCCAGGTGGCCCAGTCCACCCCCCTCGCCCCGGGCGGCCTCATCTCGGGCCTGGCCAACCGGGCCCCGGTCGGCGTCGTCACCTGCATCACCTCCTACAACTTCCCCATGGTCAACATGGCGGGCAAGGTCGCGCCGGCGCTCGCCATGGGCAACACCGTCGTCGTGAAGCCCGCCCCCCAGGACCCGCTGGCCGTCATCGAGCTCGTCCGGATCCTGGACGAGGTGGGCTTCCCGCCCGGTGTCGTGAACCTCGTCGCGGCCAACGACGCCTCGGCCGCGGCCGCCCTCGTCTCCAGCACGGATGTCGACATGGTCTCGTTCACCGGCTCCACCGACGTCGGCATCCGGATCGCCCAGTCGGGGGCGGCCACGATGAAGCGGCTGCTGCTCGAGCTCGGCGGCAAGGGCGCCTGCCTCGTCTTCGACGACGCCGACGTGGCCGCCGCCATCGGCTGCATCGGCTCCACCTGGTCCTTCCACTCGGGCCAGATCTGCACCGCCCCCACCCGGGCCGTCGTCCAGCGCGGTGTGCTCGACCAGGTCGTCGAGGGACTGCGCCGTTACGCCACGGCCCTTGTCGTGGGCGACCCCACCGACCCCAAGACCATCGTCGGCCCGCTCATCTCGGCCGCGCACCGCGAGCGGGTCGAGGGCTACATCGCCACGGGCCGGACCGAGGGGGCCGAGCTCATCGCCGGCGGCGGCCGGCCCGAGAACGTCGACCGCGGCTTCTACGTCGTCCCCACCCTCCTCACCGGCACGAACGACATGGTCGTCGCCCGCGAGGAGATCTTCGGACCCGTCGTCGTCGTCGTTCCGTTCGACGACGAGGAGGAGGGCATCTCCATCGCCAACGACTCCGACTTCGGCCTCTACGACTACGTCTTCTCGGGCGACACCGCCCGCGCCTTCCGCGTGGCCAAGCTGCTGCGCGCCGGCCACGTCGGCATCAACTCGGCCCAGCGCAACCACGAGGCCCCCTTCGGCGGCTTCAAGATGTCCGGCGTCGGCCGCGACGGCGGCGACTACGGCCTCGAGGCGTACTCGGAGATGCAATCGATCATCTGGACCAGCTGACAGGGGAGTGACGTGAGCATCTACGACCTGGCCATCATGGGCGGCATCGTCGTCGACGGGACGGGCCTGGCCCGCCGGCGCGGCGACATCGCGGTGAAGGACGGACGGGTGGCGAAGGTGGGCTTCGTCGACCCCGACGACGCCGAGACGGTGATCGACGCCGACGGCCTGCACGTGGCGCCGGGCATCGTCGACGCCCACACCCACTACGACCCCCAGCTCACCTTCGAGCCCCACGCCACCTCGTCGTGCTACCACGGCGTGACCACCGTCCTGGCCGGCAACTGCGGCTTCTCCGTCGCCCCCAACCGTCCCGATCAGCGGGACTACCTGGCCCGGATGTTCGCCAAGGTCGAGGGCATGTCGCCCGTCGCCCTGTCCGCCGTCAAGTGGGACTTCGAGACCTTCCCCGAGTTCCTGGCCCGCCGGGAGGGGACGATCGGGGTGAACATGGCCTGCTACGTCGGCCACTCGGCCGTCCGCCGGACGGTGATGGGCGAGGCCGGCTCCGAGCGCGAGGCGACCGGGGACGAGATCGAGCACATGCGGCGGGTGGTGGCCGAGGCCATGGAGGCGGGGGCGGCCGGTTTCTCGTCCAGCCACGGTCCCACCCAGCTTGACGGCGACGACCGACCGGTGCCGTCGCGCTTCTCGTCGCTGGCCGAGCTCGAGGTGTTGGTGGGCGAGGCGGGCCAGCACCGGGGGGGATCGATCTCCTACCTCCACCGTTCGGCCATCGGTGGTCTCGACCAGGCCGACCGCGACCTGCTCGAACGGCTGGGCCGGGCCAGCCGGCTGCCGATCATCCTGCAGGGACTGGGCGGCCGCTCCAAGGTCGACGTGCCCGGGGCCGGCTGGGACGACGTGGCGGCCTGGATCGACCAGATCGGCCACGAGGGGATCGGCATTTTCTCGCTGCTGCGCAACCATCCCTTCGACCGCGACTTCCGGGTGTCCTCGGGGACGAATCTCTACGAGGGCGTCCCCGCCTTCCACCGGATCCTCGGTCCCGGCGCCTCGGTCGAGGAGAAGCTGGCCCTGCTGGCCGAGCCGGGACAGCGCGACGCCATGCGCCACGCCGTCGACCACCCGAACACCGACGGTGCCAAGGGATCGACCCTGCCCCCGCCGCGGTGGAAGGTGGTCGAGGTGGACGAGGTGGTGAAGCCGGCCAACGAGAAGTTCGTCCGCCGGACGATCGCCGACATCGCCGAAGAGCTCGGGGTGGAGCCGGCCGACGCCTTCATCGACCTGGCCGTCGACGAGGGCCTCGAGACCACCTTCCGCTATGTCAACAAGTCCCGCGCCTGGGAGGAGTCGGTGGCCGAGGGCCAGAAGCACCCGGCCATGATCATCGGCGTCTCCGACGGCGGCGCCCACCTCGACCGTGACGACGGTTCCGACTGGTCGACCGCCTTCCTCGCCTTCTGGGTGCGCGACCGCAAGCTCTGGTCACTCGAAGAGGGGATCCGCCATCTCACCCAGGTGCCGGCGTCACTGCTCGGCTTCGAGTCTCGGGGCATGCTGCTGCCGGGTTACTTCGCCGACGCCTTCATCTTCGATCCCGACACGATCGAGCTCGAGTCGAAGAAGCAGGTCCGCGACTTCCCCGGCGGCGAGGCCCGCTACTCGGCGAGGCCCCGCGGGATCTACTGGACCATCGTCAACGGCGTCCCCATCGTGAAGGACGGCGAGGTGCTCACCCAGAACCTTCCCGGCCACGTCGTCCGGCCCGGTATCGGCTGAGCCGATCTCGCCGGTCAGGAGTCGACGACGAGCGTCACGGTCGCCACCGCGGTAGCCGGTCCGCCGCTCGTCCGGGCCGTCGAGTCGGAGACTCCGACGGTGAAGGTGTAGGGACCGGGGGAGGTGGTCTTCCGGGGGGTGCCGGTGAGGCGGCCGTCGGGCCGGAGCCGGAAGTGGAGGGGGAGGGTCCCCGACTGAAGCGTCCACCGGTACGGTGACGCGCCCCCGGAGACGACGAGTTGATGGTCGTAGGGGGTGCCGATCACGGCGGGCGGAAGGCTCGACTGGTCGACGGTCAGGATGCCGGTGACGGTGAGGGTGAAGGCCTGGGTGACGGAGCCGTAGTCGGTGTGGTTGGTGATGGTGAGGGGATAGGTGCCGCTGACCGACGCGGCGGGGGTGCCGGCCAGGGTGGCCGTGGCGTTGCCGTTGTCGGTGAAGGTGACGCCGGCCGGCAGGGGCCCGGTCTCGGACAGGGCCACCGGGCCCTGTCCCGTGGCCGTCACGGTGAAGGACAACGGCACGCCGGCGGTGGCCGAGGCGGAGGCGCCCGAGGTGATGGTGGTGGGCCACCACACCTCGAGGGTGAAAGACATGGTGGCCACGCCGACCGCGTTGGTGGCGGTCAGGGTGACGGGATAGGTCCCTTCCGATCCGGGCAGCACCGTCCCGGCGATGGTGAAGGTGCCGCCGCCGTCGTCGGCGAAGGTGATGCCGGCCGGCAGGGCGCCCGACTCGGTGATGGTGGGCGCCGGGTACGCGGCCGGGCTGTAGATCCAGTCCAGGCTCATGCCGGGCAGGAGGTCGCCGCCCAGGTTCTGGGTGAACGACGGGGGCTCGTCCACGGTCAGGCTGAACTGTTGGTAGGCGGCGTTGCCGGGCCCGTCGGAGACGGCGACGGTGAAGACGAGGACGCCACCGCTGGCGGGGATGCCCGAGATGGTGGCCGTGCCGTCGCCGTTGTCGACGAAGCTGACACCCCCGACGTCGATGTCGGAGGCGGTGAGCCAGGGCGCCGTCGACTCGTTGGTCGTCCGGGGATCGGACGGGACGACGGTGCCGGTGGTGGTCACGGTGAAGGAGAACGACGTCCCGGTCTCGACGGTGAGGCTGGCCGCCGACGTGATGGCCGGTTGCGACGGGCCCACCGCACCGGTGCCGATGAGGGCCATCCCCCCGCGAGGACCCTGGCCCGTGGCCATGCAGAGCGACGGGGTGGGACACGAGACCGAGTCGAGTCCGGCGATGTCACTCGGCAGGGCCTCGGCTGTCCACGTCGTCCCGCCGTCGTTCGTCCCCATCCCCTGCGATCCCCCCACGGCCACGCAGTCCGACGGGGTGGGACACGAGACCGAGTCGAGCTGGCGGACCCAGAGGAAGGTCTGCGTCGTCCAGGTTGCACCGCCGTCATCGGAGACCGACACGCCCCCCCAGCCGGCGTCGGTGAGGCCGGCAGCCACGCAGGTGGACGTCGTCGGGCAGGCCACCTGGAAGGCCCGCTGCATGCCGGGGACGGATCTTTCGGTCCATCGGGCCCCACCGTCGGTGGTCTCGATGGCGCCGGCGCCGTCGCCCGTGATGGCGTTGGGGGCGAAGCCGACGGCCACGCAGTGCGACGCGGTGGCGCAGGAGATGGACCCGAGACCGGTGAGTTCGGTGGGAGCCGTCTGCGGGGACCAGGTCGTCCCCCTGTCGGTGGTGGCGCTGATCACGGCCTCGTTCCCGTTCGGTCCGCCCACCGTGCCGACGGCGATGCAGGCCGAGGTGGTGGCGCACGATACGGCCCCGAGTCCGGCGGTGAGCGGGGCGGTGCTCTTGTCGGTCCAGGTTGCGCCGCCGTCGGTGGTGACGTCGGCGTCGATGCCGATGCCCAGGCAGTCGGTGCTCGTGGCGCAGGACACGGCGTTGACCGCGCCCTGGTTACTGCTCGGGGTGATCGCCCCCGGGGTGATCCGCTCGAGATCGGGGGCGAGGACGCAGTCGAGGACCGACGGGCAGGTGATGCCGGCGGGGGTGGCGACACCCTGGTCGAACGGTGTCGCCGTCCAGGTGGCGCCGCCGTCGCCCGAGACGAGGGAGGTGGCGAGGGGGAACCCCCCGGCGGCGCAGTGGACGCCGTCACAGGAGACGGCGTCCAGTTGGGGAACCGAGGACGGGAGAGCCGATTCGGTCCACGTCGTCCCGCCGTCGTCGGTGGTGAGGACGACGCCGGCCGGCGCCGCGGTGGCGCCGACGGCGACACAGTGGGAGCTGTCGGAGCAGGAGAGGCCCTGCAGGTAGCGGACGCCGGTGGGGATGGGCACGGGCGCCCAGTCGAGGCCGCCGTCGGAACTCGTCATGACGGTGGCGGCCGTGTTGCCGTAGCCGACGGCCACGCAGTCAGAGGGCGTCGGGCAAGAGACAGCCTGGAGCCAGGGGGTCGCGCTCGGGAGACCGACATCGGTCCACGTGAAGCCTCCGTCGCCGGAGACGGCGGCGGCGCCGAGACCGTGGAGGTTCTCCATGCCGACGGCCACGCAATCCGACGATGTCGGGCAGGCGATCCCGGAGAACATGCCGTCGTCGGAGTTGACGAAGGCGCCGGTCCAGGTGACCCCGCCGTCGGTCGTCGCGAGCAAGGGATAGCTCCCACCGGGTCCGGAGATCAGCGCTTCGCCGCCGGCCACGCAGTCGAGTGGTGACGAACAGGTCACCGTCTTCAGGATCTCTTGTCCGGGGATGGACCGGGGCGTCCAGGTGGCCCCGCCGTCGGTGGTGGTGAGGAGGGTGTAGCCGCCCACGGCGATGCAGTCCGAGACGGTCGAGCAGGTGATGCCGATCAGCTGTTGCCTGGGCGCCACCGAGTACTGGACCGACCAGGTGGCGCCGCCGTCGTCGCTCGACAGGATGAGACCGCCGATGGTGTTCTCGTTGTCGAGCCCACCGATCGCTTCACAGCGCGACACCGTCGGACAGGAGACGCTCGAGAAGGTGCGGATCCCCCCGTTGGCGTCGCTCGCTTGGAGAGACCACTGACGGGGCGCCGTCGCCGCCGCCGGCGACCCGGCCAGGACGGTGGCGAAGCCCGAGCCGGCCATGACCACGAACGCGGCGAGGCCGACTGTCCACCATGGGCGTCTCCTCCCGACCGCCCGTCGTGACATCCGCTCAGTGGACGCGTCGCCGGTGCCCGGCGCCGTGGCGGGAGGACTTGACCGACCTTCCGGGCCGGCTGTGGCTGGCCAACGTCCCCGACGTCGTTCCGGGCAACGAATACGGCTGGCCGATGATGGTCATGGTGGTGGCCCCGTCGGTGTTGTAGTCGTCGACGACGCTCGTCCCGTTCAAGTCGACCGAGCCCGAGGACTGTGCCGGTCCGTCCGACCACCCGGCGCCGAAGCCGGCCTGGAGGGTCCCGCCGGCGTAGAAGGGGATGCCGCCGCCGGCGCCGTCCCAGTAGTCGAGCGGGGCGTTGGCCCCGTAGTCCGACAGCGAGGCGTTGTAGATCACGCCGTTGACGGTGATGGCAGCGCCGTCACCGGCCTCGGCGTCGAAGCCGTCGTTGGCCTGGGTGCCCGGGTCCTGGTAGAGCACCAGACCCGGATTGCCGTCGGCGCCCCCGTACGGTCCGCTCGTCGGTCCCGTCACGGTTACCGCGGTGCCCGGCACGCCGCCGACGATCAGGGAGAAGTTGTCCCCCGTCCCCGTCTCGGCCGGATCGGGCGAAAAGGTCGAGTCACCGTACGCGACGACCCCGTCGGTGGCCGGGTTGGTCCCGCCGCAGACATTCCCCGACGTTTCGCGCATGGGGGTGCCGTCCCCGCTGGGGCCGCTCGTCATCGTGGTGGAGGGCAGGCACGGGGCACCGTTACCGGCGCCACTGGCCACGAACGATCCGCCCACGATCGAGCCCGGCACGTTGCCGGCCACCGGGTAGGGGTTCTCGGTGGCGATGACGACGTTCGAACCGGTCACCGTCTGACCGGCCGTTTGCGGGTCGACCCACAGACCCTGGTCGAAGCGGTAGATACCGGTGTCGCCACCGGGGCAGTCCTGGAAGTTGGCCGAACCGGTGATCTCGACCGGCGTCGTGTATTCGCCCGGCGTCAGCTGGGTAGTGCCGTTGGAGTCGACCGTCATGGCCGGGTCGGTCTGCAGTGTGCTTCCGGGGCAGGCGATGTCGGTGGATGCGCTCAGCGGGTTCGGGGGCGCCCCGGTGGCCGACAACGGATCGTTGATCTGCACGTTGGTGGGGTCGATGTTGTCGTAGTCGACGTTCACCGATCCGCCGTGCTCCTGGCAGTTCATCTGGACGGCGGGCAGCTCGGTGGCCGGGTCACCGGTCTGATAGGCGGGGCTCGGGGTGAGGGGATTGCCGTCTCCCAGGATGTTGGGCTGGAAGCAGCTGTCGAGCGGCCACAGCGACTGGCCGTTGTACGTCGCGTTGCTGCTGTGGATGGTGCCGTAGACGTAGATGTTGCTGCCCGTCTTGGCGTCGATGGCGTCGTCCCAGGCCCAGGGGACCTGCGTGGCCGGGTCCACGGCCGACCCCGTCCACTGCTGGTGGCTCACATCGGTGTTCAGGACGATGTCGCCGGCGACCACGAACTGACCGGTGCCACCGCCGAGGATCTCGTGCGGGCCCACCTTGTTGAGAGCCACGATGCCGATGGGGGGCCTGGGCGGGGGGGCCGGGCCCACGGAGAAGCACTGGTCGGTGGTGGACGCCTCGACGAGCGACAGGTACTGGGCGCCGCCTGAGAAGTCGGCCCAGAAGCAGTAACTGCCCGTGGTCTTCGGGGTGAAGGCGGGGCTGGTGGCGGCGGCCGTGTCACCCGATCCGGACACCGCCGGGGAGCCCAGCGACACGGCCGAGGCCGAGTTCTGGTCACAGGGCACGGCGTCGCCCGGACAGACGGAGAAATTGACGATTCCCGTCGGGGTCGCACCTCCGGTGCCGGTCACGGTCACGGTGTCGGCGTCGGTGGCCCCGAGGACGATCGAGGGACTGACGGGTGCGGCCGTGGCCGTCGGGCAACCCCGGCCGGAGGTCGGACCGAGGGTGGCGACGACAGACGACCCGGCGTGCGAATAGGTGCCCGCGTACTGCTTTGGTTTGGCCTCCTTGTGGAAGCGGCCTTGGAAGACGGCGCCGGCGGCCGGGCCCGTCGTCCAGGTCATCGTCAGATGTTGCCGGCCACGACCGGTGGCGGCCGTCACGGTGTCGTTGCCCCCCACCGGAGCGCTGTCGTCGGTGGTCCCGGAGAACGTGCCGTCGGGGGCGAAGGTGTCGGTCTCACAGAAGGTGCCGTCGGCGAAGATCCCGGTCTGGCCCCGGAGATGAACGGCCTCCGGCGCCGGGGAGCCCGACGCCCCCGCGTCGGCGGAGGCCGCCGTCGTCACCATCAAAGCCGCCAGCACTGTCACCGGCAGTACGGCCGCCGCCCATCGGCGCATCGTCGGACCCCCCCCAGACGTGCAGACGGGTCCCGACATGTCTCGGCCCCGCCTCCACGCCAATTCTACTCAGCGTGCTCGGTTAACCCCAATGAGTCTCCGCCATCCACCGCCGGGGGCCGTCACGGTGGGGTGTTGGCGAGGAAGCACTCGTCGGTGGTGGAGCCGTCCGACGAGGAGGGGTAGGTGCCGTCCCCGGAGTAGACGGCGAAGAAGCAGTAGTCCACCTCGCCCGTCGTCGGCGTGAAGGGTCCGCTCGTGGCGGTGGCGGTGTTGCCCGTGCCGGAGAGGGTGACGGGGGAGCCCACTTCGGTGCCGGTCGCCGCCGTGCACGCGACGAGGGCGACCGTGGACTCGGGCCCGCAGACATAGAAGGTGACCGTCCCCGTGGGGGTGACGCCGTTCGCCCCCGTCACGGTGGCGTCGTCGTTGTTGGCCTGTCCCTTGGGGCTCGGGTTGCGGGCCGGCTTGGTCGTGATGCCCACAGCGCTGGCGGTGACGGTGAAGCACTCGTCGGTCGTGGACCCGTCGGAGGTGGATCCGTAGTTGGTGTCCCCGGAATAGACGCCGAGGAAGCAGTAGGTGCCGGAGGAGGTCGCCGTGAAGGAGGTGCTCGTGGCCGTGGCGGTGGCCGGGCTCCCGGAGGCGGTGAGCCCGACGGCGCCGAGGTCGGTCCCCCCGCTGGCGGCCCGGCTGGTGGTGCAGGCGGTGGTGTTGCCCTGGCACTCGTAGAAATGGACGGTCCCGGTCGGGGCGACCCCGCCCGAGCCGGTGACGGTGGCCGTGTCCGAGTCGGACGAGCCGAGAGAGATCGAGGCGCTGGCCGGATGGGTGACGAGACCCGGTGCGACGGCGGTGACGGTGAAGCACTCGTCGGTGGTCGAGCCGTCGGAGAGGGGGGCGTAGTGCGCGTCGCCCAAGTAGACGCCCAAGAAGCAGTAGCTGCCGGTGGCGAGCGGGGTGTACGGGGTACTGAACGCATTGGCGCTGCTGCCCGTGCCGGCCAGGGCGACGGTGCCCAGGTCGTCGACGGCGGAGGGGACCGTGCAGGGGTTGGTGTTGCCCGAGCAGACGTAGAAGTGGATGGTGCCCGTCGGGGTGAGCGCGCCCTCGCCGCCGACGGTGGCGGTGTCGACGTCGGAGTTACCGAGGCTGATGGAGGTGCTCTCCGGTGCCGTGGTGAGGACGTCGCAGCTGAAGG
>DATNJD010000174.1:0-4472 GCA_035604075.1 Acidimicrobiales bacterium | reverse complement strand
GGGTGCTCACCACCCGGTAGTCGAACGACCCGAGCCCCCCGATGATGTGGATCCGGTCCCCGCGCCGCAAGCGGCCGAGACCCGAGAAGGGATGGCCGTAGAGCAACCGCCGGCCGGCGATCACCGTGTTCCCCCGCACCCCGGGCGGGGCCGAACCCGGCATCAGACCCGGTCCCGAGGCCAGGTCCACCGCACTCGTACCCGCCACCACCACCTGCTCGAGGTGAAGGACGGGGATCTCCAAGATGGCCACGGGCCGGCCCTCGGCCGGGATCCGGCCCGACAGCGCTGTCAGCCCCACCTTCCCATTCAACCCCGCCAGCAACCGCTGCTGGGCCCGGGCGTGCTGGAGGGCGGTGAACCCGAACAGGTACCCCGCCAACAGCGCCACGACCACACCGAAGGCGGTCACCGTCGCCGCGGCCCCCAGCGCCAGTCGGCGCGCCCTCGACGAACGGCCGGCGGCCGCCACCGGCGTGCCCGGCACCGAACGGCCGGGCCCCAGCGCGATGTTGGTCGACGACCCCACCGTGGACGACGCCGAGCCGACGGCGGACGACGCCCCGACCGTCGACGAGACCGACACGACCGGATCGGACACCCGGGAGCCCGTCATCCGGCGCCCATCGGATCGGGCGCCGCCTCGGTGGGGAGCTCGCCGTCCGACGCCGGACGCCGCCGCACCCGAAGCAGGCCGAGCACGGCCGGACCGATCAGGATGGCCACGGCCCCCGCCGCCAGCAGCGCGATCAGCAACCACCGGCCCCCGGGAGGCACGAGGCCCAGGAAGTCGGCCTTCACCGCCTTCTGGTTACCCGTCGACAGCGGCGTCTTCTCCCCGGCCGGGCCCGAATGGGCGCTGTCCCTCGCCGCCGATCCGGCTTGATGGAACGAGGCCCCGGGACCGGCGGTCGTCGCCGTCGTCAGGCCCGTGATTCCCGACCCCGACGACCCCGACGATCCCGACGCCGCCGACGGCGATCCCGATGGCGCCTGGCCGACCGGACCTGTCGCACTCGGCGTCGACGAGGGACCCGGTCCCGCCGGTGCCGGCGGAGCGGGGAAATCGGTGCTTACCGTGGCGGTGGCCTCGGAGGCCAGCTTGGTCGGCAGAGGGAGCAGACCCGGGGGCACCGATGTGCTGTTCCCGCCGGCGGTCACGGCCAACATGCTGCGCAGTTCCGTCCCCACCGCACCGGCGGTGGCCGCCGGCAATCCGGTGGGCACGATGGCGTAGATCACCACCGGGGTCGGGTAGGCGGCGGCGTCGATGCTGTCGGCGTAGTTGTTGGTGAGCACCCCGTCGGACGTGTTCACGGTGGCGTCGGCCAGCGCCGCGTCCACCGACGCCGCGCTGGGGGCCACGTACTGCCCCGCCGCGTTCTGCAGCTCGGCCACGTCGAGGCCGTAGTAAAGCGCCTCGTACCAGTTCATCGTGGCGAAGGCGGCCGTCCGCGACGGGATGGCGTTGGCCACCTCGTTGGCCACGTCACGGGCCTGCGCGGCGGGCGAACTGGCCCCGGCCCAGTCGCCCGTCACCGACAGCGCCGGAAACTGGTCGCCGCTCGCACAGGTCGTCTTCAGCGCCTTGTTCGTCCACGGTGCCGACTCGAGAACCTGGGCGGCCGTCCTCGTCTCGGTGACCGGCTGCCCGTTGATGGTCACGGCGCGGTCCTGGGCCGCGCACAACCAGCTGAAGAATTCGTCGGTCACCCCGGCGTTGTCGGAGCGGACGTTGCCCCAGTAGGTGGCGGCGGGAACGAAGCCGGGGATCAGATTCACCGTCTGCAGGGCGGGGCAGGCCTTGAAGGTCTTGGGCGGGGCCTCGGGATTGGCGCAGCTCACCCCGGTCACGGCGTCGGCCGAACCCGGCACGCTGTACTGCAACGAGATCAACCCGGCCACCATGTTCGGCGTCAGCTCGAACGAGGTGTCGGGATAGGCGACGAGCGGACGCGTCGTCTCGGCGTCGTCGGCGCTGAAACCGACGACGTCGGCCGAGGCGGCCACCGGGATGTAGTCGTACTGACCTTTCGACCCGGCCAGCGCCGCCTGCTCGTCGGCCGCCTGGGGGTCGTCGGTGAAGGCGATCTGCACGGCACCGGAGGCGACGGCCTGCACGGCCGACAGCGAGTCCTCGGCCGTGTTCACGGGAACGGCCGGGGCCGTGCCGCTGCAGGCGGCGGGTGCAACCTCGGTGAGAAGGCCCTCGATGCCGAAGTCACTCTCGGAGCTCACCACGGCGCCTTTCGGGCACCCGCTCGACGACGGCACGAAGCTCACCGGCACCACGGCCGTGTTGGTGCTGTCGGGCGTGGCGTGGCCGTCGAGGGCCTGGTCGACCACGTCGAGCGAACAGGAATCGGGGCCGTCGTCGCAGAAGAACGACCCCGTCGCGGAGGCGTTGCCGGGAACCTCCCCGCTGAAGGGGCTGTTGCCGTCGACCCCTCTCTCCTCGACCTGATAGTTCACGAAAGCGGTTCCGTCGCTCGTGATCTGCGGCAGTTGCAGCGGCCCCGGTCCCGTCGAGCACAACGGTGGACCCTTGGCCACGGCCGTGGTGTCGGCGCAGTACCAGACCGACGGCGCGTCACCGGCCGGGAAGTCGTAGAGATCGACGAAGACGTACTGCGATCCCCCCGACGCGCCGAGGTTCGCCGTGGGACCCGCTTCCACAGTGGGACAGGGGGCCGTGGCGCAGGGAATGGTCACGCAGGTGTACCCCTGCTGGCACGGCGGTGCGGCGGTGCGGCCGGTGGTGGCCGAGGCCGGCGCCACCTGGCCGACTTCCACCGCCACGGTCACCGCCGCCAGCAGCAGCACAGAGCACATGGCGCGCAGGGCCCCGTGACGGGAGCGGGCGTGACGGGGCTTGTGGTGGCGGATCATGACGCTCCTTGCCCGGTGGCGGCCCGCCGGCGGCGGCGACGCAGGGCGATCATCGGGGGCACGAGCACCAGGGCGGCGAACCCGAGCGACCAGCCCACCATGGCGGCGAACGAATGGGGCTGGCGCAGCAGCCGCGCCACGGTGCCGTTCAGGGCGACCCCGACGAGCTGACCGTTGGACAGCTTCGTCCCGGGCGACAGCGCCGACGAGGTTGCCGTCCCCGTGCTATCGGTGGTCGTGGAGCTTGCGCCCGTCGTCGACGACGTGGCGGCCGTGCTCGACGTCCCTACCGTGCTCGACGTCACGCCACCCGTGGACGACGGACCACCGGGCCCGCGCGACGAGGACGCCGGTGTCGTTCCCGTCACCGCCCCGGGGCGGGGCCCAGGTGCCGGCCCCGATGTCGACCCCGACGACCCCCCCGGGGCCGCCCCGTCGAACAGCGCCACGTAGGGATCGTTGCAGGTGCTGGCGTTCACCGTGGACGGCGGCGGGGCGGCGCCGTTGATACGGGAGATGCCCTGGAAGTCGTCTTCCACCAGGTTCGGCGGCAACGGCGAATAGCCGAGCTGCTGGGCCGACTGCTGGCCCTGGCAGGCGATGAACTCTATGAACCGGCCAAGCACCGCTCCCCGGCTGGCGTTCATCTGCGATTCCTGCGTCACCAGGTAGCTGTAGGCCGAGATCGGATAGGCGTTCGGGTCGGTGTCGGTGTAGACGCCGGTGAGCAGCTGCTCGAGGTCGGGCAACAACGTGGCCTTCAACAGCGCCTCGGCGTCGTGGAAGGCCGACGGCTGCACGAAGGCGTCGCCGGGGAGGTTCTGCACCGCCGCGCACGGGTCGTGGTGCAGGTCGGCGTAAGCCGTTTCCACGTAGGTGATGCTGCCGGTGTTGGCGTAGACGTAGTCGGCGGCCACGTCCGATCCGTCCTCCCCGTTCCAGTTGGAGAAGTCGTAGCCGGGATGGCTGCCGCCGCCGCCCTGGGGGAAGGGCCACACGGCCTGGGCCCCGCCCGGGAAATTCAACGCCGCGGTGTACCGCCCCCAGTCCGTCGGGTCGAGGGTGTTCAGGTAGTTGGAGAGGATGTAGTTCTCGCCCGAGGGATCGGTGCGGAACACCGTGATGATGGGATCGTTGTCCCCCGCCAGCTCGGCGTTGCTCCCGCCCACGGCCAGCTGGCCCCACTTGGTGATGGTGCCGGTGAAGATGCCCAGGATCTGGGCCGTCGTCAGCTGCAGCGAGGTGATCTGCTGGCCCCCGATGGGGTTGTCCACGTTGAAGTCCATGCACGTGGCCCCCGCCACCGTGGGCAGGTACTGGTAGGCGAAGCCGGCGGGCGGTGTGTAGTTGGCCTGGTTGGTGCTGTAGCCGATCTCGGTGGCCCCGAAATCGACCTGTTGCTGGGCGAATTCGTTCAGACCGGTCACCGACGACGATGTCGAGTAGTTGATCCCGTCACCGTTCACGGCCTCGACCTGGGCCACCCACTGGTTGATAGCCACCGCCGCGTAGCTCGAACCCGATCCCGTGATGGTGGGCCCGGCCACGGCGGCCGGTGCGGCGGCGACGACCAGGGGTGCAAC
>DATNJD010000173.1:0-3929 GCA_035604075.1 Acidimicrobiales bacterium | reverse complement strand
GGCGTCTTCACCTTCGGCGGCGCCGCCTTCCACGGCTCGATGGGGGGCCGGCTCTTGAACGGGCCCATCGTGGGCATGGCCGCCACGCCCGACGGTGGAGGGTACTGGCTGGTGGCCTCGGACGGCGGCGTCTTCGCCTTCGGCGACGCCGGCTTCTGGGGCAGCGCCGGCAACGTGCGGCTCAACCGACCCATCGTGGGCATGGCCGCCACGGCCGACGGCGGTGGCTACTGGCTGGTGGCCTCGGACGGGGGGGTCTTCGCCTACGGTGACGCCCGGTTCCAGGGGTCGATGGGCAACAAAGTCCTGAACCAACCGGTGGTGGGCATGGCGGCGGACCCGGCCGGCGGTGGCTATTGGTTGGTGGCGGCCGACGGGGGGATCTTCTCCTTCGGCGCCCCCTTCTACGGCAGTACCGGGAACACCCGCCTGAACGCGCCCATCGTCGGCATGGAGGCGGCCGCCGACGGTTCGGGCTACCGGTTGGTGGCGGCCGACGGCGGTGTCTTCTCCTACCGCCTCCCGTTCGAGGGGTCGGAGGGTGCGATCCACCTCGACCAGCCCGTCATCGGCGTGGCCGCCCACGGCGCCACGGCGTACTGGATGGTTGCGCGCGACGGCGGCATCTTCACCTTCGGTGGTGCCGGGTTCTTCGGAAGCGAGGGTTAAGCGAGCGTTGGTAGCCTCCGCCCAATGGTCGGCCGCGACCCACAGGGGGTGCAGGGATGAAACGGGTATCTCGTCGGTCACGTCCCCGTTGGCCGGTGGCGGGAGCCGCCCTGGCCCTCGTCGTCGTCCTCGTGCCTCTGATCGGCGGCCGGTTGGCAGCGGGTTCCCCGACGACCGCCGGTGTGCCGCCCAATCCCGTGAGCAACGTGGACTGCAACGGGTGGAGCACCATCTCCAAGCCGCTCAAGCTGGACATGCGCGCCCTGTGCACCGACCCCATCCAGATCAAGAACGGAAAGGCGTCGCGTTTCGTCGACAACGGGTGGTACGTGGGGCACGACGAACCGTCGGTCAAGTTCATTTCGACCGCCCCGGGGAGCGGCAACACGATGAGCTACGACCTGCAGCTGCCGGTGGACCCGGCCAAGGCCCCCACGGCGTCGGGCAGCGTGACCGACTACGCCGAGCTGAGCCCGGCGCCCTGGTTCGGGTTGCCCCTGTGTGACCCGCGGTCGTACCCGCAGCACGCCTGCAAGCCCGACAGCGATTCCAACCAGAGCCAGATCAACAACCCGAACGCGGCGGGCTCGGCCTTCATGGAGCTGCAGTTCTACCCACCGGGGTACGAGCCGTTCCAGGATGCCGACAGCTGCAGCCAGACCCAGTGGTGCGTGGCCATGACCATCGACAGCCTCTCGTGCACCTTCAACTACGCGTCGTGCAATGCCGGCTGCCCGGAGCCGGTCAACTTCGCCTACCTCCAGGTTGGCGGCGTGCCGGCCGGACCCCCGAGCCCCCAGCTGGCGGACGTGACCACCGAGATGGGCAACGCCCAGACCCTGAAGCTGAATCCGGACGACGTCCTGCAGGCATCGATCAGCGACCCGGCGGCCGGGTTCACGGCCACCGTCAGAGATCTCACGACGGGCCAGACGGGCTTCGTCACGGCCAGCGCTCAGAACGGCTTCATGGATACCGATGCGGCGACGTGCGACGGGTTCCCGTTCACCTTCCACGCCGAGTTCGCCACCGCCGGCCAACAGAACCAGGTGCCCTGGGCCGCGCTCGAGGGCGGTGTCCTCATGGAGCAGGAGACGGGCCACTTCGAGGTCTGCAACTCGGTGGCCAACCAGCTGGGATTCAGCTACCAGGCCAAGGACGGCCAGAGCATGGAAGATCCGAGCCTCTACCAGAACTGTGTGGGCGGAGGGTCGGAAGGGGCGAAGAGCACGGGCGAGGGTCCATGCAACCCGAAGACCGGCAATTGCAAGAATGCCGAGACGGAAGGGACGTCGGGCCCGCAGCCGTGTCCGACTCGCGCCGCGGCCAGTGCCCAGCTGTGCGAGTTCGCCGACGCGCCCTGTTTTCCGAAGGGACCGCGGACCATCACCGTCAACGGCACCTCGCAGACGGTGACGTGGCCGGTGGCGGGCTGCCTCACGGGGGCGTTCCAGAACGGAGACCTCGACTTCGACGGCACGCCGTACCAGCCGAACTCGTGGCCGAACGGAAGTGCGAATCACCCGACGTCGTTGCGGTACATCGGACCGTTCGACGCGGCCGGCAATCCCTACCCGGAGGTGCAGTTCGAGACCGACGCCCCGGGATCGGAATTCATCTGCAACACGATCACGGGAAACAACTGCGACGCCCCACCGCGCGGGGCCAAGTTCTATCCGTTCTGGACGATGAACAACTCGCAGACTCTGTCCGGGATCACCACCCCCACCGGGACATGTGTCTGGAACTTCGGGAACGTCATTCGCGGCGTCACGACACAGACATTCGGTAAGGACGCCCAGTACGGGAAGCCCGACGTCTCGCGCTACGGGGGGACGACCATCGGCCCCGTGATGCCCAATCCCGAATTCTCCGGCAGCTGCCCGACGTTCACATCGGGATAACGGCGCATCCGGGCAGGCGGGAATTCGCTGGTGGAAGGCGCCGACCGGCGTCGCCACCGGCGCGTCGGCCGACGTGAGCGACGACGGTGCCGGCCGACGAACGGACCAGGGCTACCCTCGAACCGACCATGACATCGCTCTCTGACGTGCTCGCGGGGCGCTACCGGCTCATCGCACTCCTGGGCCAGGGGGGGATGTCCGACGTGTACCGGGCCGTCGACGAGCGCACCGGCCTGGCCGTCGCCGTCAAGATCGTCCGCTCGGGCGATCCCGAATTCGCACGACGACTGGCGCAGGAGGCCCGGGCCCTCGAACGCTTCGAACATCCCGGTCTCGTCCGGCTGCTGCACACCGGGGTGGCGGGGGCCCAGGCCTACCTGGTCATGGAGCTCATCGAGGGGTCGACGCTGGCCGAGGTCCTGCGCCGGGGACGGCCGGCACCGACCAGCACCGCCCGGATGGGCGCCCAGCTGGCGGGGGCACTCGACTACGTCCATGCCCGCGGCATCGTCCACCGCGACGTGAAGCCGGCCAACGTCCTGGTCACCGACGACGGCGAGGCCCGGCTCGGGGACTTCGGGATCGCCCGGCTCATCGACGCCTCGACCATGACCATGGCCGGTACCACGTTGGGGACGGCCGCCTACATGGCCCCCGAACAACTCGAGGATCATCAGGTGGGGCCGGCCGCCGACATCTGGTCCCTCGGTATCGTCCTCCTCGAGTGCCTCACCGGTCGCCGCGTCTACGACGGCACGCCCAGTGAGGTGGTGGCCAAACGCCTGGCCGGTCCCGTCCCGCTCCCCCCCGACCTGCCCGTTCCCTGGAGGCTCCTCCTGACGGGGATGCTCGACCACGAACCGGACCGTCGTCTCGACGGCGCCGAGGTCGCGGCGCTGCTGGCGAGCCCCGTCTACGCCACGGCGTGGGAGCCGTCGGCGCCCCCGGCGAACGGCCGGCGGCCACCGTCGGTCCCGCCTTCGGACCTGACGGCGCTCGCCCCGGTGGCCGGGGCCGCCTCCACCCGGGTCCTCGCCTCCGACGCCACCGGTAGCGACACCGGTACCGCCGCCTCCGGCGCCACCCGTACCGCCGTCTTCGGCGCCACACCTACGGCCGCCTTCGGCGGCGGGCCGGTACCCGCCCGGGCACACAGCCGCCGCTGGCCCATGGCCGCAGTGGCGGCCGTCCTCATCGTCGCCTTGGCCGGCGGCCTTCTCCTGGCCTTCTCGAGTCCGGCGGGCCGGACGACGACGGGGACGACGAAGCCGGCGCGTCCGGCGGCCTCGGGCCCGGCCCCGTCGACCACCACGACGACCACGACCACCACGACGACCACGACCACCACGACGACCA
>DATNJD010000172.1:0-2833 GCA_035604075.1 Acidimicrobiales bacterium | reverse complement strand
AGACGAGGTCGGAGGCCGAGAACTCGAGCAGTGCGTCACTACCTCGCGCCGTCACGTAGACCGATGACCGCGTCGCCACCACCCGTACCGGACTGCATCCGGCTCCGACCGTGGAGACGACGGCATGTGCGGGCGACCGCTTCGCCTTGCGGAGATCGATCGTCGTCAGCTCGCCCACCGACTGGTTCCGTGCCGTCGCCTCACTTGTCACATAGAGGTAGTGGCCGCCGGGGGAGACGGCCACACCGACCGGGGCAATGCCGAGGGGGATCGTGCCGATGAGATCCGAGGAGCGAAAGCCGTGGGCGAGGGCTTTCTTCAGGTTGAAGACGGCCAACTCGTCACTGTTCTCGAGCGTCACGAAGACGACGCGCCCATCAGGGGAGACGGCGGCTTCGATCGCTCCCTGGCCTCCGCTTTGCAAAGCCCCTCTCGTCCACGACGACGGGGAGGTGTGTCTCTCGATGCGGGCGACATCGAAGACGGTCGCCCCCGTCCCCTGGGCCGCGACGAGGAAACGCCCGTTCGGCGTGAGGGCCAGACCTAAGAAGGACTGACCCGGGAAGGAGCCCTTGGTCTCGGCCTTCAGGGTTGTGGAGGTGAGGGAGTACACGAAGAGAGCCCCGGCCGAATCGGCCACGAAGGCGTGGGCGCTGTCCGAGGTGATGGCCACGCCGAAGGGCGAGACAGGCCCGGACACGAAGTGGGTCTGGACATGGCCGAGCGTGGGAGCGGAGGCGACGGCCGTCGTACACGGGGGGAGTGAGTTCGGCGACGACGTCGTGAGAGCGCCGGCCGAGGAGGTGCCGGCCGCTGTCGTCCCCAGCGCCAGGGTGAACACGGCGATGGCGACCACGAGCCCACGCACGCCCTCATCCTCGCGTGGGACCGGAGTGGGCGCTCACCCGGCCCGCAGGGAGTCGACGATGGTGCGAGCGGTGGCTCCGGAACCGGCCAAACCGATCTCGACGGCGGTGGCGTGGTGGCGGCCCGGCCGATGCACGGACAGCACGAGAATGCCATAGGGGTCGCCTCTGGCCGGACAGACCCGGAGGCCGTGGACATGCAGACATGCTCCGAACGACGCGCCGGCCGCGACGGGCCCCTGTGGTCCCGGATCGATGACGAGGCCGTCGATAGGTGTGACGATGGCCAGCTCGGAGGTCGCCATGGCCGGGCACGACGGCGACACAATCCGGGTTCCGGCGCTCAGGAGGACCTGCGTGTCGTCCAGGCGGGTGTCGATCTGGGCACAGCCGAGGGGCCAGTAGGACAGACGCTCGATGAACCAGGCCCGGGGAACGGCCGCGCTCAGTCCGCCGAACGACACCCGGTGCCAGCTTCGCGGTGGGGCTGCGGTCGTCACCCGGGCGAGAACGACGGCGCGCGGTGAGTAGGTCAGGGTGTGCAGAACCTTGCCGGCCGACAGGCCGGTGGCGGTGACCGACACGCCGATTGACGGGACGAGCAGGGTTCTGTCTTCGGGCCCGAACCAGTAGACGGTGATGCCGTTGATCTTCCCGGAGGTCAGGTTCGTCGCCGGCGGCGTCGTGTTGGTGCGGAGGACGACGACGTTCGTACCGGCGCTCTCGCTTGGGCAGAACAGCATAGGTACGGCCCCCAGGTAGACATTGCCCACCGCCTCGGGGCACCCGAGGGCCACGCGCCACGTGGCGGGAACCGAGATCTGGACGTCGTCGAACGCCACCGGCACCCAGCCGGGCGGGGTCGCATCCCTGTCGACGGCGATGGTCGCGGTTGCCGGCGCCGCCGCCCCCCGTCCGGGCGAGGCCGCCGCCTCATTCCCCCACGTTGTGGCGAGAATGATCACCGGCCCCAGGCTGAGAACCACCCTGACGAATCGGGTCCGCCGTCGCTCGTCG
Organism: Acidimicrobiales bacterium; assembly: GCA_035604075.1. Lineage (GTDB taxonomy): Bacteria > Actinomycetota > Acidimicrobiia > Acidimicrobiales > UBA8190 > Palsa-661. The sequence goes on along the minus strand of DATNJD010000172.1, from coordinate 950 downwards.
ATCATGACGGTTTGGACGCTTCGGAAACGGACGAAGTTCCCCGGTTCCTCTCGTGATCCTGGTTTCCCGTGGCTCGTCCTACAGGGGAGGTCGACCACGGTACGCCCGCGAGTGGTCGTGGCCCTGCTCGATCATCGCCGTGCACGCCAGCCGGAGCGCCTCCTCGGACTCGCCTCCGGCTCCGGCCAGCTTCCGGAAGGCGAAGGCGGCGTTGCGGTAGACCCGCAATGCGGCGATCAGCTCGGCGTCGTGGTTATGGTCGCGGCTGCGATCGCGGTCGAGATCCTCGAGCAGCTCGGTCGCCATGGCCACTAGCTGGTTGGCCGAATCCGTCCCTCGCGCCAGGTGACCGCCGCCCAGGGCGGACTGGATCCCGGTCACCTCGTCTTGAATCGAGCGCAGCCGGTCGACCAGGTCATCTGACCATCCGCTCACGGGCCGAACGTCGCTGTCGGCGTGCCCGGCATGGCCCCCCTGTTTACCAAACGTTCACGGTTCGTTCACCTTCCGATTACCTCTGGATGGTTTGCCGGTTACCTGACCCTGAGAAGATCCGCGCGAGGTACGGCCGCCCGACGCAGGGGGATCGATGGAGACCATGAGGTGAGCACGTCAGTGCCGGGGACCGGCGAGGGTTCCGGCGTCATGGGTCTCGAGGTCCCGCCCACCGGCCTGGCCGCCGCCGCCACCGTGAGCGACCTACTGAACGATGCCCCCCGGAGCCGGTTTCACCGGCGGGCGGTCGTGATCTCGGGCATGGGGTTCTTCACGGACGCCTACGACCTCTTCGTGATCAGCACGGTGGCCGTCCTCGTGAAGAGCCAATGGCATCTCTCCACCACGCAGACGAGTTGGGTGGCGGGCTCGACGATCCTGGCCGCCTTCATCGGGGCCCTGGTGTTCGGCCGGATCGCCGACGTGTTCGGCCGCAAGAGCGTGTACGCGGCGGT
>DATNJD010000171.1:0-15741 GCA_035604075.1 Acidimicrobiales bacterium | reverse complement strand
GAGCTCGAGGGCGCGGAGGTAATCCTCGTCCACGGACATCGCCTCGTCGTCGCCCGCCGCACGGGCGGCGGCTTGCGCCTCGAAACGGGCCCGCTGGTCGTCGGGGTCCACGAGCTCGGAGAAGGCGTTCACGAGCTCGCGCCCCGCCACCACCGCCTCGAACCTCTCGACCAGATGGGGATCCTCGCGGTGGCGGCGCGACAGAGGAGACACCTCGGCCGGGAAGTCGGTGACGAAGACAGGTCCCCACAGATCGGGCTCGGTCGTCTTCTCGTAGAGCTCCTGCAACAACTTGCCCGCCCCCCACGACCGATCGGGCTCGACCTCGGCGGCGGCCAGGCGGCGGCGGAGCTCCTCGACGGGAGTGTGCACGCTCGCCGCCACACCGGTGGCCTCGGTCACGAGTTCCGCCATGGTGGCGCGTCGCCAGGGCGGGGTGAGGTCGAGGGTTCGTCCCTGGTACGAGAGGGACGTCGTGCCCCGCATCTCGAGGGCGAGCCCCGATACGAGGTCTTCCACCAGCACCATGAAGTCTCGGTAGTCGGCATACGCCTGATAGAGCTCGAGCATGGTGAACTCGGGGTTGTGACGGGGCGAGAGGCCCTCGTTGCGAAAGACCCGTCCGATCTCGAACACCTTCTCGAAGCCGCCCACCACGAGGCGCTTCAGGAACAGCTCGGGCGCAATGCGCAGATAGAGGTCGGTGTCGAGCGCATTGTGGTGGGTCACGAACGGCTTGGCCGTGGCCCCGCCCACGAGGACATGGAGCATCGGCGTCTCCACCTCGACGAAACCGTCGGCCTCGAGTCGTCGACGCAGGGAACTGACGACCCGGCTGCGCAACCGAAGGATCTCCCCGGCCCGCTCGTTGGCCCACAGGTCGACCTCGCGCTGGCGGAAGCGCGTCTCGGTATCGGTCACACCCTTCCACTTGTCCCCGAACGATCGCCGCGCCTCGGCCAGGAGCACCCACTCACGGACCTGGACGGAGAGCTCGCCCTTGCGGGTCCGCATGACCGGCCCGCGCGCTCCCACCCAATCACCTTGCGACAACTTGGAGAAGGCGTCGAAGTCCGCTGTCACCTTCTGCGTGGCGAAGAGCTGGATCTGGCCCGACGAATCGCGCAGCGTCGCGAACGCCAATCTCCCCTGAGGTCGGGTGAGCATCACCCGGCCGGCCACGGCGATTGTGTCCTCGGTCTCCTCGCCTGCCCCCAGAGTGGCGTACTTCTCGTGCAGCGGCCCGGCCTCGGCCGTGCGCTCGAAACGGTAGGGGACGTCGGCCATGGGCGACGACGCTATCCGGCTGGCGGGGGGTGGGCGGTCACGCCGTCTTCATGTTGCGTTCGTAGACCAGCCGCAACCCGTGGAGAGTGAGCCAAGGTTCGCGGTGCTCGATGCGCGCCGATAGAGGGGCCACGAGCTCGGACAGCCCGCCCGTGGACACCACCGCGCACCGGCCCAGCTCCTCCATGATCCGACGGCACATCCCGTCCACCTGCTCGACGAACCCGTAGAGCGCCCCCGACTGGATGGACTCGACCGTCGACTTCCCGATGACGCTTCTCGGCTCGACGAGCTCGACGCGCCGCAGGGCGGCGGCGTGGTGGAACAGGGCGTCCATGGAGATGGCGATACCGGGGGCGATGGCGCCGCCCAGATATTCCCCGTCGGACGAGATGGCGTCGAACGTCGTGGCCGTCCCCAGGTCGACGACGATGCACGGGCCCCCGTACAGGTCGTAGGCGCCGATGGCGTTGGCGATCCGGTCGGCCCCCACCTCCTTGGGATTGTCGTAGAGGATCGGCATGCCCGAACGCACCCCGGGTTCGAGGACCATGCAATCGACGTCGAACCACCGGCTGGCCATCTGTCGCAGCGCGGCGGTGACGCGCGGCACCGACGAGGTGACGGCGATCCCACTCACCACATCAGCCACGTCCATGCCGTCGAGGGTGAGCAGTTGTGAGATGAGGAGGGCATGCTCGTCGGGTGTGCGGTCGTCGACCGTCGACAGACGCCAGTGGTGGGACAGTCCCGCCGGTTCGGGCGGCACCGCAGGAGCAGGACGCGTACCAGGCGGTGGTTCGTCACCGGGGGCCATGGAGAAGAGCCCGATGACCGTTTCCGTATTCCCCACGTCGATGGCCAACAGCACCGTCAGTCCTCCCGGAGATCGAGACCGAGATCGAGAACGGGCGCCGAATGCGTGATCGCTCCGACGGAGATCAGATCGGCCCCGGCGGTGGCGTAGCGCGGCGCCGTGTCGAGGGTGATGCCGCCCGACACCTCGACCAGCACGTCGGCCCCCCTCGCGTGGGCGCGTACGAGCCGCACACACGACGCCACCTCGTCCGGCGTCATGTTGTCGAGGAGCACGGCCGACGCACCGGCGTCGACGGCGTCGGTCACCTGGTCGGCGCGGTCACATTCGACCTCGACCATCCGTCCGGGCCACCACACGAGTGCCCGCGTCACGGCGTCGGCGATGGTGAGCCCACCGAGGTGGTTGTCCTTCACGAGAATGGCCTCCGAAAGATTGCCCCGGTGGTTCCAGGCCCCACCGGCGCGGACCGCCGCTTTCTCGAGAGCGCGCAGACCCGGAGTCGTCTTGCGGGTATCGAGGACCCGGGTACGGGGATTGGCCGAGGTGACGGCGTCCACGAACCGGCGGGCCGTCGTGGCCACCCCCGAAAGATGACACAGGAAGTTGAGCGCCGTCCGCTCGGCCGTGAGGATCGAGCGCAGCGAGCCGCTCACCACCCCGACAACCGAACCGCAGTCGACAGCACTGCCGTCGTCGAGCATCCAGTCGACGACCAGTCCGGCGTCGACCTGGCCGAAGGCTTCGAGAGCGCAGAGACGACCGGCCACCACACCCCGGTGACGGGCCACGACGGCGGCACGGGCGGTGGTGGTGGCGGGAACGAGCGATCCCGTGATGTCACCGAGCGGCAGGACGTCTTCGGCCAGGGCCCGGCTCACCGCCTCGCGCACGGCCAGAAGCGGGGGATCGACGACACCCGACGACGGCCACGGCGCCGATGTCATCCGTGGGCCCCGGCCCGGTGCCCGTGCACGAGCCGACGACGCCACTCGGGCCGAAGGTCGCGATACTCGACGCGGGCGTGGGCGCCGCGTGTCTCGGTCCGGGCGTCGGCGCTGCGCAGCAGGGCGGCGGCCACGACGGCCAGGTTGGCCACCTCACCGGCGGCCCGTCCGGGGGGACAGGCGTCGGCAATGGCGGCGGCGTCGGCCACCTCTTCGGCGGCGCCGGCGAGCGACTGCGTGGACCGCAGGACGCCGGCACCCTCGGTCATCGCCCTCTGGAGCCGGTGGCGCGCCTTGGTCACGTCGGCGTCACCCTCGGCGCGGGCGTGCCGCGTCGTCCACCACGGCGCCGGCAGATCCTCCACATCGACGGATCCGATGTCGCTCGTCGGCGTGTCCGAGAGCAGCGCCCCCATGACGCCGGTGGCGACCGGACCGTCGCGACCCCCTTCGATGGCCTCGGCCAGGCGGGCGCCGAACACCATCCCTTCGAGAAGCGAATTGGACGCCAAGCGGTTGGCTCCGTGGACCCCGGTGCATGCCGCCTCGCCTGCTGCCCACAGTCCGGGAAGGGCGCTGGCGCCGTCGAGATCGGTGATGACCCCTCCGGACAGGTAGTGGGCGGCGGGGGCGATCGGCAGCCAGTCGACCGACGGATCGAGCCCGGCGGCGTGGAGACGTTCGGCCAGGGTGGGGAAGCGCTCGCCGAAGGAGGCGAGCCCGGTGGCGTCGAGCCAGAGGTGCGGGACGCCGGCGTCCGCCATACGCGCCGCCATGGCCCGGCTCACGACGTCGCGCGGGGCCAACTCGTCCACGAAGCGCTCGCCGGCGGCGTCGCGCAGCAACGCCCCGTGTCCGCGCAGCGCCTCGGACAACAGGGGCCGCGGCACGGCCGGATGGTGCAGCGCCGTCGGATGGAACTGGAAGAACTCGACGTCGGCGACCGGGACCCCGGACCGCAGGGCCATGGCGATGCCGTCGCCGGTGGCCTCGACGGGGTTGGTGGTGACCGAGTACAGCTGACCGGCGCCGCCGGTGGCCAGGACCACGTGCCGGGCCCGGACCTCCCGCACCGCTCCTTCGGGATCGACGGCGATGACCCCCGTGCACCGCCCGCCCTCCACCAGCAGGTCGAGGGCGAACCACTGCTCGAGCACGGCCGCGGCGGTGTGCTCGGTGGCCGCCACGAGGGCCCGTTCGACCTCGGCCCCGGTGGCGGCGCCGCCGGCGTGCAGGACGCGGGCGGTCGAATGTCCCCCTTCGCGGGCCCGGGCCAGATCGCCCCCCGCTTCGCGATCGAACACAGCGCCGAGGGCGATGAGCTCCCGCACGCGCGCCGGGCCCTCGTCGACCAGCATCCGGACGGCGGCCACGTCGCACAGGCCGGCCCCGGCGGCCAGCGTGTCGGCCAGATGGAGGTCGGTCGAGTCCTCGTCACCGCCGAGGACGGCGGCCACGCCGCCCTGGGCCCAGCGCGTGGCCGACTGGGCGAGCTCGGCCTTCGTCAGGACCCCCACCTGCATCCCCGGCACCTCGGCCAGCCGGACCACCGCCGACAGGCCGGCCACGCCGGAACCGAGAACAAGAACGTCGAGCTGCACCGCGGGTCCCGCCCCCGACGCGCGGCCGGGTGTCAGCCGGTCACTGCCCGGAGCAGCTCGGCCTCGAGTTGGCCGGTGGTGGCGTCCACGGTGTCGCTGATGTCGACCGGCGTGTTGGTGGTGTCGACGTGCACGATGGTGGGCGCGAAGTCCTCGAGCTCCGACTCGTCGTAGTCGGCATAGGTGATGACGATGACCTTGTCACCGCGATGGACGAGACGGGCGGCGGCCCCGTTGAGACAGACCTCACCCGGCCCTCCGACGATGGCATAGGTCTCGAACCGGGCAGCGTTGTTGATGTCCACCACGGTCACCTGCTCGTACTCGAGCACGTTGGCCAGGGCCATGAGCTCGGGATCGAGGCTTATCGACCCGACATAGTCGAGGTTGGCGTCGGTGACCGTCGCCCGGTGGATCTTGGACTTCATCATGCGCCGGCGCATAGCTGTTCAGCGCTCCCCTCTCGTCGCAACAGTGGACTCTTCGCCCGTCTGCCGGGTTCTCGTCTCCATGGTGCTCACGACACACCCACCGCCGTGGCCGACGCCGGCGCGTCGAGGTCGTCGACGTCCACCACGACGCCCACGTTGTCGATCAGTCGCACCGGCCCCACGGTGGCGGCGACGAGCAGTCGGACCTCGCCGGCGAGAACGTCGGGGGCGCGCAGCGTGGCGGCGTCGACGGCCACGGCATAGTCGGGGACGACCCCGTGGGTGTCGCTCAGCACTTCCTCCATAACGGCCCCGACCCGAACAGGGTCCCGCTCGCCGGCACCGATGAGATCGAGGCCGGCCCCGAGGGCCCGATGCAGGGTCACGGCGGCCCGACGATCGGCGGCCGACAAACGAACGTTACGGCTCGACAGGGCCAGCCCGTCGTCCTCCCGCACCGTGGTGCAGGCCACGATGTCGACGGGAAGCGACAGATCGGCGGTCATGCGACGGACAACCGCCAGCTGTTGAAAATCCTTCTCCCCGAAATACACGCGCGCCCGTCCGGCGAGGGAGCACAGCTTGGCCACCACGGTGGCCACCCCGTCGAAGTGGCCCGGCCGCGAGGCACCCTCCAAGACATCGCCCACGGCGTCGACGTGCACCGACGTCGCCACCGGCGCCGGGAAGCCGGGGTACATCTCCGGCACCGGGGGGGCGAAGACGATGGCGGCCCCGGCCTCGGTGGCCTGGCGCACGTCCCCCTCGAGATCACGCGGGTAGCGGGCCAGGTCGTCCGCATTGTCGAACTGCAGCGGATTCACGAAGACGGTCACGGCGACGACGTCGCATTCGGCTGCGGCACGAGCGACGAGGGAGCGGTGTCCGGCGTGCAGAGCGCCCATGGTGGGGACGAGCCCGACCCGCCGGCCGAGGGCGCGTTCGGCCTCGAGCGCGTCGGAGAAGACCCGGGCCGAGGTGATCACGCGCACGGCGCCATCTCCGTCTGGGCCAGGCGACGGGCCAGCGCCACACCGGCGTCATAGCCGGCGACCTCTTCGGGGGCGAGCACGGCGCGGTGCCGGGCCACAGTGGCCTCGTCACCCCGGGCGGCGGGGCCGGTCAAGGCGGCGGCGGCGCCCAGGTCCGAGACGTCCTGCACGGCGGCGGCGGCGAGGGACACGAAGGCGTCGAGGCCCAATCCGGCCGACGCGGCCACCCTCTCGACCTGGCCGAGCAGCGCCACCACGTGGTTGGAGGCGATGCAGGCGGCCGCGTGGTAGGCGGCGCGCCGGTCATCGTCGATCTCGACGCACAATCCCCCGAGCGAGCGCCCAATGGCCGTGGCCAACGGATCGCCGGCTACGGCGAAAGTGATGCCGCTGCGCACCCGGACCCGGCCCACCTCGGCCGAGGGCAGCGGCACCAGCGGGTGCAGCGACGCCCGCCTCTCATGGGGCGCCAGCACATCGAGGCCCAGGGCTCCCGACAGGTGCAGCATCACGGTCGAGGACACCGGGGTGATCGCCGCCGCCACCTGGGCGACGGCCGCATCGGGCGTGGCGATGATCACCACGTCCACGCCCTCGGCCGCCCCGGCCAGGTCGTCGCCGCGGCCCAGGACCGCGCGCAGGTCGTAGCCCGTGTCCACCAGAGCCGAAGCAATCGAACGGCCGGCCCGTCCGGGCCCGACCAATCGGAGAGTTGTCACCGGAAACCTTTCTGCGCTCCAGCCCCTCACCGAGGGTGCCGGTCGCGTCAGGCGATCGGATCAGTACCCCCGCAGCATACCTACGGCGCGGACCTCTCCACCAGAGGCAATCCGCGCCTCGTCCGACACCAGATCGGGGGCCAGCTCGGCCAGGGGCTCGACCACGAAGCGCCGCTGCCACATCCGGGGATGAGGGACGACCAGATCAGGCTCGTCGACGTCGCCACCCTCCACCAGAAGGACGTCGACGTCGAGGGGACGGGGGCCCCACCGCACGGTGCGGACCCGACCGGCCTCGTCTTCCAAGCGGCGCGCCACCTCCAAGAGATCCCGGGCGGCGAGGGTGGTGTCGAGCTCGGCCACGATGTTCAGGTAGTCGTCCTGTCCCGGTGGTCCGCCCACAGGGACGGTCTCGTACACCGACGACACCCGGACCAGGTCGGGCAGGCCCGCCAGGGCCCGACGCAGGTGACTCTGGCGGTCCCCCATGTTCGAACCGAGACCCAGAAAGGCCCGCACCGTCGTCAGTCGGACCGGCTGCGCGTGAGCCGCACTCCGGTGGACGCCACCTGGTGCGGAACCGGTGGTCGCAGCTTGCGCACGGCCACCGTGGCCGACCTGATCCGGTCGTCGGCGAGAAGGGCCTCGGCGATGGCGCCGGCCAGGGACTCGAGCAGGTTCCGGGGGGCGCCGCCCACCACGTCGGCCACGGTCCTGATGGCGGCGGCGTAGTCGGCCGTGTCGGCCAGGTCGTCTGTGACCGAGGCCTCGGCCATGTCGATGTCCAGATCGAGGTCGACTTCGAAGGGCTGGGGCCGGCCCCGCTCCTCGGGCAGCACCCCGTGGACCCCGAGGAGCCGGAGGCCCCGAATTTCGATCCGGTCCCCCGTCACCGACCCGTTCCGGCACCACGAGGGGGTGCACGGCGCTTGTCCCGAGGGGCGGCCCCCAGGGTCACGGCTTGGGCGGCAACGTCGCGGCCCTGGGGCCCCATCTGCCGTCCCACCAACTGTTCCACGGCGACGATGGACTGGGCACCGCCGGGCAGACGGCCGGACCACAGCAGATAGCCGGCCACCACCCCCATGACCCGGTCACCCAATTCCTCCTGGTGGACGAGCACCCGCTCACCGGCCTGCAGCCACTCGTCGAGGTGCCGGTAGATGTCGGCCAGGACCTCGCGTTGGTCACCGCCGGGACCGAAGGGGAAATGCGAGCTGGCCAGCTCCCCCTCGTCGTAGGCGGCCAGGTTGTGCGACGAGGGCAGGAGCGACACGACGCGGGTGAAGCCCTGCACCCGCAGCCAGATGATCTCCTCCTGCCGCCGGACCCGACGGTGGTTGGGGGCGAATCCCCCCGGTCGTTCGCTCACGGCCAGTTGGTCCTGGACCACCCATGTGAAATTGCGGGGCGAGATCCCCGCCGCCCACTTGCCCCTCACGGTCTGCGTCCCTTCAACTCGGTCATGAGCGCACCAGCTCGGACGGCCCCACGAGGGTGGCGGCGTGCACGGTGGCGGCTACGTCGTGGACCCGGACCATGGCTGCTCCGGCGAGCATGGCCCAGGTGGCGGTACCCAGCGACGCGGCCAGACGGTTTTCGACGGGGGCGGCCCGGCCATCGGGGGTGGGCGAGAGCCGGCCCAGGAACGACTTCCGGCTCGTCCCCACGAGCACCGGAAAATCGTCCCCCGCCAGTGCGCCCACATGGCGGAGCAGGGCCAGGTTCTGATCGACCGTCTTGCCGAAACCGATGCCGGGGTCGACCCAGACCTCACCGACACCGGCGGCGGTGGCCTGTCGGGCCCGGTCGAGGACGAAGGCGTGCACCTCGCTGACCACGTCGTCGTAGCGGGGGTCGTCCTGCATGGTGCGCGGGGTCCCCCGCATGTGCATGGCCACCCATCCCACCCCGGTCGACGCCGCCACCGGCCACAAGGCGGCCGAGATGTCGTTGATCAGGGTGGCCCCGGCGCCGACGGCCGCTTCCGCCACCGCCGGTTTCACCGTGTCCACCGAGACGCGCACGTGCGCTGCCAGACCTTCGATCACGGGCAGCACCCGCCGCCGCTCCTCGGCCTCGGAGACGGGCTCGGCCCCGGGACGGCTCGACTCGCCCCCCACATCCACCAGGTCGGCCCCTTCGGCGGCCATGGCCAGACCCCGCTCGATGGCCCGGTCCGGGTCGAGATAGAGACCGCCGTCGGAGAAGGAGTCGGGCGTCACGTTGAGGACGCCCATGACGAGGGGCCGCATGGCTTGCAGCGTAGAGGCGCCGGCGGCGGCCCGCCGGTGGTCGAGCGGGGGTCGTCTCACCGGCCGTGCACGAATTCCATGGCCTCGGCCCGGGTCCGGGGGTCGTCGCGGAACAATCCCCGCACGGCCGAGGTGATGGTGAGGGTGCCGGGCTTGCGGACACCTCGCATGGCCATGCACAGGTGTTCGGCCTCCACCACCACCAGCACCCCGCGGGGTTCGAGGACCCTCTCGATGGTGTCGGCGATCTGGGTGGTCATGCGCTCCTGCACCTGCAGCCGGTGGGCGAAGGAGTCGACCAGACGGGCCAGCTTGGACAGACCGGTGATCCGGCCGTCGTCGCCGGGAATGTAGCCCACGTGCGTCTTGCCCATGAACGGGATCATGTGGTGCTCGCACAACGACGCGAAAGGGATGTCGCGTACGAGGACCATCTCGTCGTGCTCTTCGGCGAACGTCACCGTCAGATGGCTGCCCGGATCGTCATCGATGCCGGAGAACAGCTCCTGGTACATGGCGGCCACCCGACGGGGCGTGGCCCGCAGGCCCTCGCGGTCGGGATCCTCACCGATGGCCGCCAACAGCTCGGCCACGAGCGTCTCCACGCGACCAGCGTCAACACTCATGGCGCGCAGCCTCTCCTCTGTGTTTCCCGCCGGCCCCGCAGGAGCCGTCGGTCTCACCCGACAGGGACGGGACCCTTGTAGACCCGGACGTCGGGCAGATTGCGGTAGCGCTCGGCCACGTCGAGCCCGTAGCCGACGACGAAATCGGGCGGGACATGAAACCCGACGTACCGCAGATCGAGCTTGCCCGGTTGCTTTCCCTCTTTCACCAGCAGCGCGCAGACCTCGAGGCTGGCCGGCTCACGGGCCAGCAGGCTGCGGCGCAGATACGACAGGGTCAGCCCGCTGTCGACGATGTCCTCGACGACGAGGACGTGACGACCGGTGAGGTCGGAGTCGAGGTCCTTCACGATCCGGACCACGCCGCTCGTGGTGGTGGCCGACCCGTAGGAGGCGACGGCCATGACGTCGATCTCCACCGGCAGCTTGATGGCGCGGGCCAGGTCGCTCATGAACACGAATGCGCCCTTCAACACACCCACGAGCAGCGGCGGCCGACCCTCGTAGTCGGCCGTGAGCTCGTCGCCGAGCTCCGCCACCCGTTTATCGAGAACGTCCTCGGCCACGACGACTTCCCCCAAATCGGGGTCGTCCTGCCAGGGATCGACGGCGCCCGACATCCGTTGTCCCCCGGCGCGCCACGGTGACGCCACCTCATCGGCCATCGGACCGGACACTACCAATGACGGCTCAGGGGCCCACCGGGCCGCCCACGGACGTGGCCGACAGCCGACCACGAGAGCGCCGGACACGCACCCCCGGAGCCACGTCCGTGGCGCGGGCCTCGCCGCGGGCCACGCCCAGAACCCGTTCGACGGCCGCCAGGTCGGGCGGATAGGGACCGTCACGGCGCAGCCATCGCCGTGCGGCGCGTCGGGCCAACGACGACGGCGCCGCCGCCAGGGCCCGGCTGTCGGCGGCGTCGATCCCGTCAGCCAACCGGTCGAGCAGGCGCCCCTCGGCGCCGAGCATCTCCGCCTGCCGGGCCAGGATCGGCACCACGTCGCGCCCGGCCACCTCCGAGCACAGGGGCAGCAACTCGTGACGGACCCGGTTGCGCCGGAACCGGGGGTCGGCGTTGGAAGGATCGGCCACCGGCTCGAGCCCGAGCTCCTCACACAGAGTCTCCGTCTCGGACCGACGCAGCCCGAGAATGGGGTGCCTCACCCCCGGTCTCATGCCGGCCAGCCCGTCGAGCCCGGACCCCCGCAACAAGTTGAGAACCACGGTCTCGGCCTGGTCGTCCATCGTGTGGCCGGTGGCCGCCTCGGATCCGAGGACGGAACGGCGCGCGGCGCGGGCCCGGGCTTCGAGGTTCCCGCCCTCGTCGACCACCACGGTCTCGGACCGGAACCGGGCGCCGAAGCGCCGGGCGGCGTCGGCCACGACCGCGGCCTCGGCGGCCGACTCCGGTCGCAGGCCGTGGTCCACGTGGACGGCGGTGACGTCGGCCCCGGCGGCGCAGGCCAGGACGAGCAGGGCGAGGGAATCGGCGCCCCCCGACACCGCACAGACGAGGGCCTCACCGGCGGGCGGGAAGGTGCAGCGACCGAGGAGCTCGTCGACGAGGTCGTCGGCGACGCCCCGGGGGGGCATCAGCCGGCGACGAGGCTGGCCGGTTGGGTGCGCGCCAGCCAATCGGCCGGCCGGCGGATCTCGTCCATGGTGGGCAGGAGGTCGGGGCCCTCCCACACCCGGGCCAGGGCAGCCGGTCCGGCCGTCGCCTCGACGGCCCGGATGAAGTTCTCGCCCTGCTCGTACTGGCGCATCTTGGCCTCGATCCCCACCAGCTGTTGCAACAGCCGGACGGGGCGAGGCGCCCGATTGCGCCGCTCGCGCAGAACCCGGGAGAACCACGCCGCGTCGGGGACGGCCTCGGCTCCGGCCCGGTCCATGGTCACGTCGCCGTGGCCTTCGAGGACGCTCATCATGGCCTGGATGCGGGCGATCACGGCCAGCTGTTCGGGCGGCGCCATGAGGCCGAGCATTCCGGCGTCCTCGAGCGGGTTCCTCCCCTCCCGCACGGCCTGCGCCGCCCGACCGAGCGCCTCGGCGATGCGATGGGGGTCGGGCGTCACTTCGGCCAGCACCTGGTCGACCTGGGAGAGGAAGTAGTCGCGCAGCCAGGGCACCCCGGTGAACTGGCACCGGTGGGTGACCTCGTGCAGGGCGATCCACAGACGGAACTGCCGGGGGGGGAAGCCGTGACGACGTTCCAGGGCCACGATGTTCGGACCCACGTAGGAAACGGCGTCGCCCGAGGTGTCGCCGGCGAAGAGAAGGTCGTACTGCCCGAGGACCCGCGTCGACATCCAACCCAGGATGAGACCGAGCTGGGCGCCGGCCGCGCTGCGGGCCGCCCCCGGGAGGGTGCCCCGCAGGGCGGTGGCCTCGAGCTGACCGAGGACGGGATCGAGGAGGTGACGGAACGAGGAGAGGTTGTTGCGGACCCACCCGGGCCGGTCGACCACCCGGGCCCTCGCCTCACCCGACAGGGGCCGCAGTCCCGTGGCCTCGATCACGAGCCCCTCGGCCTGGGCCGTCACCTCGGCGAAGTCCTCGTCCAGACGGGCGGAGGTGGCCGCATCGATGCTCGGTGTCGTCGGCGCCCCGGACAGGGTCCGCCTCGTCCCCACCCACGTGGCCACACGTTCGGCCGTCTCCCACGACACCGGGCTGCTCACCCCGACAGTGTACGGACCCCCGGGCCCCACGGTGATGCGCCGGACCCCGAGCCTCCGGGCCGGCTCCGGTCAGGCGCTCTTTCGCCCCCGCAGCCGGGGGGCCGCCCCCGAGTCGTGCTGGTAGCAGAATTCGCTCTCGTTGTAGATGGAGAGCAGGGTCTCACAGCTGGGCTCCCCGCACACCCGGCCTTCGGGAAACGTCTTGGAGGGCCGCCCGTAGGTGGTGAAGGCCTGCCCTCCGATCGATACGTCCCCGCCATCCGCTCGATCAACCATTCCCCCCGGACCTCCTTCGGTCTCAGCCGTCCTCCCCCTATCGGCGGGGAGGACCACTGGACAAAAGGAACTTCTCGCCGCGTTGTGCGGACGTTGTGCCGGCACGATGCGGCGGGGTGCGCGGCCCCGGCCGCCCACGGGGGGCCTTCAGGCCCGATCGGCCGGGGGTCTCCGAGCGTGACGAGAGCGACGTCACGCTCCGGGACTCAGCTCCCAGTGCGGTCGCGCTCCCGTTCGGCCTCGATCAGCGCCAGGCGGATCCGCTCCCGCAGGGCGTCGGGGACCCGGTCCTTGCAACGATCGGCGATGACCTGCCGGAGCTCGCTCTCGAAGTCGAAGGCATCGAGACAGGGAGGGCAGTCGTCGAGGTGGTGCTTGATCTCTTGGCGGCGCTCGTCGGTCAACTCACCGTCGAGATAGTGGTACAGCCGCTCGATCGTCTCGTTGCAGTCGACGTCGGACTCTCCGGTCCCCATCGCGCGTCCTCCTCGGGCTGGTGGCGGTCCCCTAGTGGCCGGCGTCGGACGAGCCGACCAGGCCTCGCGCCACCGCGTAGTCGAGCAACGCCTTCTGCAGCGCCTTTCTTCCCCGGTGGATCCGGCTCATTACCGTTCCGATGGGAACGTCGGTGATCTCGGCGATCTCCTTGTAGGAGAAACCTTCCACATCGGCCAGCAGGACGGCGATGCGGAACGACTCGGGGAGGGACTCGAGAGCCTGCTTCACCTCGTCGTCGGTGAAGTGGTCGAAGACCTCGTCCTCGGCCGACCGACCCGTGCCCGTGGCCTGGAGATCTCCCAACCGGTGGTACAGGTAGAGGTCCTCCACGTCCTCCACGTCGGCCTTCTCCGGGCGCCGCTTGGCCGAGCGGTAACTGTTGATGAACGTGTTCGTCAGGATCTTGTACAGCCAGGCCTTCAGATTGGTCCCCTCCTCGAAACGCCCGAAGGCGCGATACGCCTTCAGAAATGTCTCCTGGACGAGGTCCTCGGCGTCGGCCGGGTTCCGCGTCATGCGCAGCGCGGCCGAATACAGAGACGGCATGTACTCCATGGCGAGGTCCGCGAAATGCGCCTGATCGGCCATGGCCTGAACCATAGTCACCGGTTGTCGGATTGAGTCACCGGTCGTCGCATTGCGTCACCGTCCCGGAGGCGGCCGGCGCGACCGGGGTTTTTCTCAGAGTTGGGCGCAGACCGCCTTGACCTCGGTGTAGGCCTCGATCGCCTCATGGCCCATCTCCCGCCCCCACCCCGACTGCTTGTACCCGCCGAAGGGCAGGGCGGCGTCGAAGATGTTGTAGCAATTGATCCAGACGGTCCCCGCCCGGAGCTTCTTGGCCAGGGCATGGGCCTTTGAGATGTCCCTGGTCCAGATCCCGGCGCCGAGCCCGTAGGGGGAGTCGTTCGCCTCCCGGGCGATGTCGTCGACACTGCGGAACGGGGCGGCCACCACCACCGGACCGAAGATCTCCTCCCGCACCACCTTCATATCGGGCCGGGTCCCGGTGAGGACCGTGGGCTCCACGAAGAAGCCCCGGCTGCCGCGACGTCCCCCGCCGCTCAGCGCCGTGACGCCGTCGCTCTTTCCCGACTCCAGGTAGCCGGTCACCCGCCGGAGCTGTTCGTCGGAGACGAGCGGGCCCATCTGGGTGTCGGCGTCCATCCCGTCTCCCAGCTTGATCGACTTGGCGATCTCGGCCACGCCGTTCACGACCTCGTCGAAGCTGTCCTCCTGCACGTACAGCCGGGAGCCGGCCACGCAGCACTGCCCGTGGTTGAAGAAGATGGCGTTGGCGGCGCCGGCGATGGCACTTTCGGGATCGGCATCGGCGAACACGATGTTGGGGCTCTTGCCCCCGAGCTCCAAGGTGAGCTTCTTCAGATTCCCGGCGGCGGCCTGGATGATCAGCCGGCCCACCTCGGTCGACCCGGTGAAGGCGACTTTGTCGACATCGTCGTGGGCGGCCAGCGCCGCGCCCGCCGTCTCGCCGAAGCCGGTGACCACGTTCACCACGCCGTCGGGCACCCCGGCCTCGGCGATCAGCTCGGCCAGCCGAAGAGCCGACAGCGGCGTCTGCTCGGCCGGCTTGAGAACCACGCAGTTCCCGGTGGCCAGGGCCGGGCCGAGCTTCCACGCTGCCATCAGCAACGGGAAGTTCCAGGGGATGATCTGGCCCACCACGCCCACCGGCTCTCGCAGCGTATAGGCGTGGAAATTGGCGCCCGGCGCGTAGGGCACCGAGATGTTGATGGAATTGCCTTCGATCTTGGTGGCCCAGCCGGCCATGTAGTGGAACAGGTCGGCCGCCAGCGGCACGTCGGCCCCTGTCGCCACGGTGAGCGGCTTGCCATTGTCCAGGGTCTCGAGCTGCGCCAGCTCGTCGACGTGCTCGAGGATCAGGTCACCGATCCGCCAGATGACCCGGCCCCGATCCGACGGCGTCATCCGGCTCCAGGGACCGTCCTCGAAGGCCCGGCGTGCCGCCGTCACGGCCCGGTCGATGTCCTCGGCGTCGCCTTCGGCCACCGTGGCCAAACGCTCGCCGGTGGCGGGATTGGGCGTCTCGAATGTGCGGCCCGCCGCCGCGTCCACCCACCGACCGTCGATGAACAACTGCCGCTTCGTCCCGATGAAGTCATCGACCCGCTTGTCCAAGGTGACCGTCATGATTCTCCCCTTCCGACTGCCCGCGCCCACTCAACGCAACTACCACAGGGGGGCGGGCGCAAGGGCCTCTTCGCGACGTCGTCGAAGGCGTCGTGCGTAACGGCGTCGATATTGTGCGGGTGTTGGAGCCTGGGAGGGGATTCGAACCCCTGACCTGCGCATTACGAGTGCGCTGCTCTGGCCGACTGAGCTACCCAGGCGAGGCGAACGACCAGGTTACCCGAGGCCCTTTTCTCTCCCGATTACCCGGTCACGGCCGACAACCGGACGAGCAGCGCCTCGAGCATGAGCGACTCGTTGGGGTTGCGGATCATCTCGACACAGACCGCCTCCACCGCGTCCACCGCGCCCGACAGCTCGCGCACCCGCTCGGCCACCCGACCCGCTCCCGCGTTGCGGGCGCCGGTCACCTCGGCGGCCAGCCGGTCCCGGTAGG
>DATNJD010000170.1:0-25808 GCA_035604075.1 Acidimicrobiales bacterium | reverse complement strand
CGCCGTGCTTGCACACCCGCGCTCCCGCCCCGGCCACCACGAAGGCGGCGATCGTCGACACGTTGATCGACGAGCTCCGGTCGCCGCCGGTCCCGCACGTGTCGACCAGATCGCCCGACACGGCCAGGGGCTCGGCGTGGTCGAGCATGGCCCGGACGAAACCCGCCATCTCGTCGATGGTCTCGCCCTTCATCCGCAGCGCCGTCACCAACGATGCGATCTGCGCAGCGGTGGCGTCACCGCCCAGGATCTCGCAGAAGACCGAGCGCGCCTCCTCCCGCGTGAGGTCCCGACCGGCGAACAAACCACCGAGGGTCCCCGACCACCCGCCGAGCTCGGCGAAGACGGTGCCGGACGTCAGTCCCACCACAGGTCCCGGTCCAACACGCCGCGGGCGATCAGACCCAGCTGCACCTGGCTCGTCCCCTCGACGATCGTCAGTTGCTTGGCGTCGCGGTACCACTGCTCCGTCGGGTGATCCTCCATGTAGCCGGCCGCTCCCAGGAGCTGGACAGCCAGCCCCGAGGCCCGGACGGCCAACTCGGTGGCGTGGTACTTGGCCACCGACAGGTACGGCACCCATTCCTTCGTGAACTTGCCCTGGTCAGCCAACCAGGCGGCGCGGTACGTGAGCAACCGCGCCGCTTCGATGTCGACGGCGCACTTGGCGATCTCCCACTGGATGCCCTGGAAATCAGCGATCGTCTGGTTGAAAGCGGCCCGCTGCTGGACGTACTCGGTGGCGTACATGAGCGCGCCCTCGGCCAGTCCGATCCCCCGGGCGGCCACCACCGGCCGCATCGAGTTCAGCCCGAGCATGGCCAGCCGGAAGCCCCCGATCTCTCCGATCACGTTCTCGGCCGGCACGTGCACGTCGGACAGGACGAGCTCGCCCGTGTCGACGCCGCGCACCCCCATCTTGTGGTCGATCCGGCCCACCTCGACGCCGGGCCAGGCCCGTTCCACGATGAAGGCCGTCACCGAGTCGTGCGTCCGGCTGGCGGGGTCCGAGGTCTTGGCGAAGACGGTGTACCAGTCCGCTTCCCGCACCCCCGACATCCAGCACTTGGTGCCGTTCAGAACCCATCCGCCCGGTGACCCGGCGTCAGCCGTGGCCCGGGTCCGCATCCCCATCACGTCGCTCCCGGCCTGAGGTTCCGACAGCCCGAAGGCGGCCCGCAGCGAGCCGTCGGCGATACCGGGGAGATAACGCTGCTTCTGCTCCTCGGAACCGGCGATCATCACCGGTCCGGTCGGCAACCGGGTGAGCAGCAACATCAGCGCGGCGGTGTTCGAGTACTTGGCCACCTCCTCGATGGCCAGGCTCAGCCCGAAGATCCCCGCCCCCGAGCCCCCGACGTCGACGGGCAGGCACAGACCGAGAAGTCCGGCGTCGCGGAAGATGCCGAAGATGTCCTCGGGGTACTCGCCGCCGCCGTCGATTTCCCGGGCCCGGGGCTTGACCTTGTCCTGGGCCAGCCGACGCACGGACGCCTGCAGGTCGCAGAGCTCCGGTGAAAGCTCGAAATCCATGGGGGCGAGGCTACTGCCCCCCACTGATCGGGCTTTCAGCCCGGGGCCGGCTCCAGTGATCCCCGGGCAACGGCGAGGTGCGTCCGGCAGTGACGGGCGGACACCGCCGCCAGCGCCTGCGTCGTCACCGCCATCGCATCGGCGGGGCCGAACGGCACCGACCGGGCCAGCTCGTCGGCGTCGAGCGAACGGATGACCCGTGCCAGGGCGGCCCCATTGCGACGCAGGGCCTCAACCGTCTCGGGCCGGCTCACACCGGCGTTGTCCCGGGCGTGCCGGGCGTTGTCGGCATCGATGTCGGCCGCCGTCGTCAGTATCTCCTCACCGCGGCGCGCCAGCCCCAGCCACCGGAGCATCTGCTCGTGACCTGTGGCGATGTGATGCAGGACCACGCCGACGGGCCACTCCTCGCCCCGCACCATCGTCGACCACTGCGCGTCGCTGCACCCGTCGGCGAAGGCGATCGCCTCGTCGTTGGCCGCCTCGAGATCGTCGGCGAGCCCGGCGGCCTCGCCCGGCGCGGTCTCGACCATGTGCGCTCTCTCGAGGCCCCGGCCTCAGCTGGCCGCCGCCGCCGACGGCACGACGGCCACGGTCACCTCGATCTCCACGGCGCCGCCGCGCGGCAGCGCGGCCACGCCGATGGCCGAGCGCGTGTGACGTCCGGCCTCGCCGAAGATGGCGTGCAGCACACGACTGGCACCGTCGACCACGCTCGGCTGCTCGTGGAAGTCGGGCGTCGACGCCACGAAGCCCGTCACCGTCAGCACCCTCTCGACGCGGTCGAGGCTGCCGAGCTCGTGCTCGAGCACGGCCAGTGCGTTCAGCGCGCACACCTCGGCCGCGATCGCGCCCTCGTCCACGCTCACGTCGCGGCCCAGTGTCCCGATGCAGGTGAGCTTGCCCTCGATCCGCGGCAGCTGGCCCGACGTCCGGGCCACGTTGTCGTGCACCACGACGGCGTCGAGCGGGTCGTGGGGAGGGTGCGGCCCGTGGAGCGTGAGCCCGAGAGCCTCGATCCGAGCGGCGATCCGACCTTGCATCAGCCGCATGGTAGGACCGACGCGTCCGTCCCGGGCGGTGCCGGGTCGGACGGACCGGTGGGGCGCCGGCGCGCCCGGGCCGTCAGGCCGACTTGCGGCGCTGCCGGTGGATCCGACGACGCTCCCGCTCCGTGGTCCCGCCCCAAACGCCCTCGCGCTCGCGGTGGGCCAGCGCGTGCTCGAGGCAGGCTTGGCGTACCGGGCATTCGGCGCAAATAGCCTTGGCTTCCCAGGCGTCGTCCTCGTCGGACACCGGGTAGAAGACCTCGGGGTCGATGCCCTGGCAAGCGGCAAGCTTGCGCCAACTGGCGGGGGATGGGGCGGTCATCAGGGTCACTTCCTCAAGCACTCTGTGCGTTCGTCGTCTCTCGTTTGGTGTTCATATCCGCTGTCAAACCTGTGACCAGGGACAATAGTCCCCTGGGACGGGAAATCAGCGGAGCGAACAGTATGACGCACGAATGCCATCCGTGTAAAGAACACCCTCCCGACACCAGTCGGCGAAGGCCGGCTCGAGGCTCGTGAGCAGGGCACGGAGGACATTTCTCCCTTTGTGCGTCGGCTACAGCCCGTAGAGAGAAGAGCCAAAGTGGCGAACGGTGGCGTCTTCCTCACCCAGTCAGATCGCCGGCGAGCTCCCGGCGCACGTCCTCGTTCAGGACCGTCTCGTGGCTGTACTCGGGATGGGTGATCGCCACCGCCACAGGGCCGACGGCGATCCGCGCCGCCTGTGCTTCGCTCAGGCCGAAGCGGATGTAGTGCACCGACGCCGTCATGCTCGGCCTGGTCAGGGCTTCTTCGTGGGCTTCTTCGGGACGACCCGGGGCCACGTCGGCCACCGGGTCGCCGAACCGGAGCTCGACCGCGCGTTCCACCCCCACCAGCTTTGGTAACCACTCCCGGAGCTCGGCCTCGGTGGTCAGCTCGATGAACATCGTGGCCGACAACTCCGTGGCCGTCGGCAACAGGGCGTTGTAGACGTCGAGCTCGCCCTGGATCTGGTCGTCACTCATCATCCGCTCGGCCCGGGCCATCTCCTGGACCTGGAAACGCACCGTCTCCCGGTTCTCGAACACCAGCGTCACGAGCGGGCCGACGGCGATCCGGCGCCGGCGCTTCAGCTCGATGATCCGGCGGCGATAGGCGTCACGCCCGCGCTCGTAGGTCCGCAGGTCGTCGATGTCGTCGATTTCCAGGGGGCGGGTCATGGTGGCGAATGCCGCCTCGGGCGACGGTCAGGAGACGGACTTGAGTCCCTCGGTGAAGCGGCCGGCGTGGCTCTTCTCGGCCCGGGCCAGAGTCTCGAGCCACTCGGCGACCTCTTCGAACCCTTCGTCGCGGGCGGTCTTCGAGAACCCGGGATACATCTCGGTGTACTCGTAGGTTTCCCCCTCGATGGCCGACGCCAGGTTCTCCTGGGTCGTTCCCACCGGGACGCCGGTCACGGGGTCGCCCGTCTCGCGCAGGAAGTCGAAATGTCCGAAGGCGTGACCGGTCTCCCCCTCGGCCACCGAACGGAACAAGGCGGCGACGTCGGGATAGCCCTCGATGTCCGCCTTCTGGGCGAAGTAGAGGTAGCGGCGGTTGGCCTGGCTCTCGCCGGCGAACGCCTCCTTCAGATTGCTCTCGGTCTTTGATCCCTTCAATGCGGGCACGGTGCATTCCTTCCATCGGTCACGGCCATCTGTTTGGGGGGCCTGGGCTGGTACGGATCCTGGGACTCTTTCGGGCTACGTCACGCCGGCTTCCTCCGGGCGCGCCATCTCATGGGGCTGCCGTGATCGACGACACGACCGGCACCACCCCCGGAACACGACCTCGGCCTGGCCGAGCTCGAAACCTTCCTCGGAACCCGGTGGCACGTTGATGCCGGTGAAGTCGACGTGGAGGTCCCGTACCTTGCCGCACGCCCGGCAGACGAGATGGTGGTGCAGCCGCTCGACGTTGGGATCGAACCGCGTCGTGCCGGTTCCGAGGTCCAAGGCGACGATCTCGCCCAGCGCCGCCAGCTCGTTCAGCGTCTGGTACACCGTCTTCAGCGAGATCGTCTCGACCTCGGCCCGGGCCACGGCATAAACGGCCTCGGCCGTGGGGTGCGTCACATCTCCCTGCAGGACCCGGAAGATGCACTGCCTCTGCGCCGTCACCTTGCGACCGCGGGCCCGGAACAACCTCGTCAGTTCTTCGGGGGACCTCATACCGAGCCGGAACGTATCACCAATGATTGTTTCTTGACAATCGTTGTCGATGAGACCCGCCCACCGCCGATCGGGGACGACCGGGCTGCCGCAGGCCTGTGGCAGGCTGGCCCGATGCCGGGCCAATTCGACAGATCCGAGGCCCTGCGTCGCCTGGCCTCGGAGCGTTTCGACGTCCTCGTCATCGGCGGCGGCATCACCGGGACCGGGGTGGCCCTCGACGCGGCGTCACGCGGCCTGCGGACCGCTCTCGTGGAGCGCCAGGATTTCGCCTCGGGCACCTCGTCCAAGTCGTCGAAGATGGTCCACGGCGGCCTCCGCTACCTGCAGCAACGCGACTTCCGCTTGGTCTACGAGGGCCTGCACGAGAGGCAGAGGCTTCTCGACAACGCGCCGCACCTGGTCACTCCGTTGCCCTTCCTCATCCCCCTCTTCGGCCGGGATGGCATCGTCAACAAGGGGGTGGCCCGGACCTACGCCATCGCCCTCTGGCTCTACGACGCCACCGGTGGCTGGCGGATCGGCAAGCGCCACCGCCGCATCGACCGGGCCGAGACGCTGGCCCATCTCCCGACCCTGCGCACCGATCGTCTCGTCGCCGGCTTCCTGTACGACGACGCCCGGGCCGACGACGCCCGCCTGACCCTGACCGTGGCCCGCACCGCCGCTCTCGACCACGGTGCCGTCATCGCCAATTACACAGCGGTCACCCGTCTCGTCCACGACCCGTCCGGCAAGGTCACGGCCGCCCGGGTCCGTCCCCAGGCCCCCGGGGACGACGCCACGGGGGACGGTCATGGGGAATTCGACATCGAAGCCGCCGTCGTCGTGAACGCCACCGGTGTGTGGGCCGACGAGGTGCGGGCCCTCGACGAGGAGAGTCATCCCCATTCGCTCCGACCGGCCAAGGGGATCCACGTCACCGTGCCCCGCTCCAAGCTGCCCGCCGACATCGCCGCCGTCATCCCCGTCCCGAAGGACAAACGGTCGATCTTCGTCGTGCCCTGGTTCGACGGCGACGACGTCTATCTGGGGACCACCGACACCGCCTGGAACGGCCCGCTCGACGATCCGGCCTGCCTCCCCGAGGACGTCGACTACGTCCTCGACGCCGCCAACGGCGCCACCACCAGCGCGCTCACCCGAGAGGACGTCACCGGGGTGTGGGCCGGCCTGCGTCCTCTTCTCGCCCCCGCCGCCGGCGGCCACGTGAGCGAGCGTACGGCCGACCTGTCGCGCCGCCATACCGTCCGGGTCTCTCCGAACGGCGTCGTCACGGTGACCGGCGGAAAGCTGACCACCTACCGCCGCATGGCCGAGGACACCGTCGACGTCGTCGTCGGTCGCCTCGGTTCCGACGCCCCCGCCGGGTCGCGCACGTCCCCCACCCGGCGACTGTCGCTCCGTGGTGCCGCCGGCCTCGTCGCCCTGCGCCGGCCCGGCGCCGCGGCCGACGCCGGTCTCGACGAGAACACCTTCGCCGCCCTGGTGAGCCGCCACGGCGGCGAGACCCCCGCCGTCCTGGCCCTGGCCGTCGGTCACCCCGAGCTGCTCGAACCGCTCGTCGCCGGCCTTCCCTACCTGCGCGTCGAGGCCCTCTGGGCCGTCCGTCAGGAGATGGCCATGACCGTGGACGACGTCCTCACCCGGCGCACCCGCGCCAGCCTGCGCCGCGCCGAGGCGAGCACGGAGGCGGCGCCGGCCGTGGCCGACCTCCTGGCCCCGGAATGGGGGCGCGACCCCCGCGACGCCCGGCTCGAGGCAGCCGCCTTCTCGGCCCTCGTCCACCGGGACCTCGCCCGGGCGGGCGTGCCGGCCGGAGGCGCCGACGCCACGACCCGCCGGATGCGGACACCTTCGTGAACACGCCGGCGGGTGGGAGCAATCCGAGCGCACCGACACCGGTCACGGCCGTCGACGCACCGGCCTCCGACGTCACCGAACGTCTGGGCGGACCCCGGGTCGGGGTCGACGAGCGACTCCTCGAGCGCCTGCGCGGGGTCTGCGCCGACGTCAGCGTCGACGACGCCGTCCGCATGGAAGCGGGCCGGGACTGGTGGCCACTCGCCATCCGCTGGGCCACCCGCGGCGCGGTGCCGTCTCGGCCGGCGGCCGTCGCCCGACCCACCACCACCCGCCAGGTCGCCGACGTCCTCAGCGCCTGCCACGAGGCCCATGTCCCGGTCACGGCCATGGCCGGACGCTCGGGGGTGTGCGGGGCGAGCATCCCCGCCTTCGGCGGCGTGGCCCTCGACCTCTGCCCGGTGAACGGCATCACCGATATCGACACGACGTCGCTCCTGGCCGAGGTAAGACCGGGCACCTTCGGTCCCGATCTCGAAGCGGGACTGCGCGTCGAGGACGTCACCCTCGGTCACTGGCCCCAGTCGATGGACCTGTCCACGGTGGGGGGCTGGCTGGCGTGTCGCGGCGCCGGTCAGTACTCCACCCGCTACGGCAAGATCGAGGACATGGTCGAGGGCCTCGAGGTCGTCCTGGCCGACGGTTCCGTCATCCGCACCGGTGGCACCGGTCCCCGTGCCGCCACCGGCCCCGACCTCACCCAGTTGTTCGTGGGATCCGAAGGTGTCCTCGGTGTCATCACCAGTGCCACTCTCCGGCTCCATCCCGTGGCCCCGGCGGAGAAGCGCCGGGCCTACGGCTTCGCCTCCTTCGCCGACGGCCTCGACGCCTGCCGGCGGATCCTGCGCCGGGGGGCGACACCGGCGGTGCTGCGCCTCTACGACCACACCGAGAGCGCCCGCAATTTCGACGTCGCCGACCACTGCGTCCTCGTCGTCCTCGACGAGGCCGACCCCGGCCTCCTCGATGCCACACTCGACATCGTCGACGCCGAGTGCGCCCCCCACGCGGCTCCGCTGGGCGAGGACCTCGTCGAGCGGTGGATGTCGCACCGCAACGACGTCTCCGCCCTGGCGCCGCTCTATCGCGCCGGCATCGTGGTGGACACCATCGAGATCTCGGGCCGCTGGGCCGTCCTCACTCCCGTCTACGAGCAGAGTGTCGGCGCTCTGCAAGATATCGAGGGCACCCTGGCCGCCTCGGCCCATCAGTCCCACGCCTACGGCGACGGCGCCTGCCTGTACTTCACCTTCGCCGGCCGGATGCCCGACGCGGCCGGGGACAGCGGTGACGCACCCGCCCCCCACGACGCGGGCGTGGCGGCCCAGGACGCCTGGGCCGAGCGCTACTACCGGACCGCCTGGCAGACCGTCATGGACACCGTGATCTCCCACGGTGCGGCCATCAGCCACCACCACGGCATCGGCATCAACCGGGCGAGCTTCATGGCCCCCGCCCTCGGTGCGTCCCTCGACGCTCTCGCCTCCATCAAGGAGGCCCTCGATCCCCGGGGCATCCTCAATCCGGGCAAGCTCGGCCTCCCGTCTCCCTTCGGGGAGCTGGGCTGGCCGTGATCGGGGTGCGGTGAGCATCCTCGTCATCGACGTCGGCACCTCCGGCGTCCGCGCCGCGTCGGTGGCGCCCGACGGCACCATCGACAACGTCCACTACATCGAAGTGCTGCCCACCTCGCCGGCGCCCGCCTTCGTCGAGTTCGACGCCACCGCCATGGCCGACGCCGTCTTGAATGTGGCCGGCACGGTGATGGAGGCGTGCGGACGTGTCGACGGCGTCGGCATCGCCAATCAACGCGCCTCCACCATCGTCTGGGACCGGGCGACGGGCGAGCCCGTCGGTACCGGTATCGGCTGGCAGGACCTGCGCACGGTGGGAACCTGTCTGGCCCTCCAGGCCCAAGGGATCCGGGTCGCACCCAACGAGTCGGCCACCAAGGTGGCCATGCTCCTCGATCTGGCCGACCCCGACCGGACTCGCGACCTCTGTTTCGGCACCGTCGACACCTGGGTGGCCTGGACCCTCTCGAACGGTGCCTTGCATGTCACCGACGCCAGCAATGCCGGCGTCACGGGTCTGCGCGGCAGCGGAACGGCCTGGGACGAGACCATGCTCGACGCGCTGCGCATCCCGCCGTCGGTGCTCCCCACCGTCGTCGACTCGAGCGGAGTGCTGGGCGAGGCCACGGCGCTCGCCGGTGCACCCCCCATCGCCGGGATGGCCGGCGACCAACAAGCGTCGCTCATCGGCCAGGGCTGCACCCGACCGGGCCTGGCCAAGGTCACCTTCGGCACCGGCGGCATGCTCGACTGCTGCGTGGGTACCGAGAGGCCCGCCTTCGCCCGTCGCGGCGGCGCCGGGACATTCCCCATCGCCGCCTGGCAACGCCGCGGCCGGATCACCTGGGGCGTCGAGGCCATCATGTTGTCGGCCGGCACCTGCGTCGAGTGGCTGCGCGACGACCTCGGCATCATCGATTCGCCGGCCGCCTCCGACGAGGTCGCGGCCCGGTGCACCGACTCGGGTGACGTCTGGTTCGTGCCGGCCCTGCTCGGCATGGGCACGCCCGTCTGGGACTACGGCGCGCGCGGCACCTTCCTCGGCATCACCCGCGGCACGGGCCGGCCCGAGATGGTGCGGGCCGTCCTCGAAGGCATCGCCCATCGCGGCGCCGACCTTCTCGAGGCGGCCGAGGCCGACACGGGACTCACCATCCCCACCCTGCGCGTCGACGGGGGCATGTCGGCCAACACCACGTTCGTCGACGCCCTGGCCGACGCCGTCGGCCGACCCGTCGAGATCTCACCGGTCACCGAGGCGACCACCCTGGGCGCCGCCTACCTGGCCGGCATGGCCCTCGGTATCTGGGCCGACGAAGACGCCGTGGCGGCGGCGTGGACACCGGCCCGGGTGGTCGAGCCCCGAACGAGCGAGGCCCGGCGCACGGCGGCGCGCCGGCGTTGGCTCCAAGCCCGCGAGCGCGCGCTGCGGGCCGTACCCGAGTTGTCCTCGCTCGACTTCTGACACCGTCAGGAGCCGGCGGTGGACTGACCCTCCTCGGGGGCGAAGGGCCACTCCTCGAAGGTCACGCACCGGCCACCGGTGGAGAACTGCAGCACCCACAGGTCGCGCCACCTCCCCACAGTGGCGTCGTCGTAGTCGACGGACACCCGGACGACGGCGGTCCGCCCCTCGACGGCCACCACCTCGCTGTGCATGGTGAAGCCCTCGTCGGCCCCCGCCCGCTCGTGTTCCCAGAACAGCGCCAGATCGTCGAGGCCCTTCACCGGTTCGGCCCACGGAGACGTCCGGTAGGTCACCTCCGGGGTGAACACCATCGACAACTGGTCCGTCCCCGGCGACCGCCACGCCCGTTCGTAGGCCTCGATCCAACGCACGACGTCGGTCCTGTCCATGGTGTCATCGTGCCATCATCCGCCTGTGTCCCGGAGCACGGCCATGGCGGCATTGCGACCGTTGACGGCGATCACACTGCCCCCCGGGTGGGTGGCGGCGCCGCACAGGTAGACGCCGTCGAGCGGAAGCCGGGGACCGAACCGCCCGTCCCACAGCTGGTCCGCCAGGCAGTCCCCCTGGAAGATGTGACCCCCGGTGAGCCCCATCCGGTCCTCGATGTCGGGCGGACCCATCACCTGCCGGTGTTCGATGAGCCCGGACACACCCGGCGCGAAGCGCTCCACCTCGGCCACCGCGGCGTCGGCGATGGCGTCGCGCCGAGTCTCCCAGTCGCCCTCGGCCAGCTCGTAGGGGACGTACTGGGCGAACACGCTCATGGCATGGCGCCCCGGTGGGGCTACCGACGGGTCATAGGCGGTGTGGAAGTAGAGCTCGCACCATTTGGGGGCGGGCACCCCGCGGCGGCTGGCTTCGTACGCGGCCTGGGTGGCGTCGATGCCGGTGCTGATCGTCACCATGGCCCGGTGGGGCTCCACCCCGGGCCCCGCGGCGGGGAACCGGGGCAGACCGGTCAGTGCGCAATTGATCTTGAGCACCGGGCTGTCGGTGCGCCACGCCTCCACGCGCCGGCGCAACGACTCCGGGCCCTTGTCCTCGCACAGCGCCAGCGTGCGCTTCGGATCGGCGTTCGACACGACCACGGGGGCCGCGATCATCTCGCCCCCCTCCAGACGCACCCCGACCCCGGGAACGATGGCGGCGACGGCGACGCCGGCGGCGATCACGGCACCGGCGGCGATGGCGGCGTCGGCCAGGGCGAACGAGATCCGGCCCATGCCCCCCTCGACGTAGCCCCAGGCGCCAGGCTCACCCTCGAGCGTCCCGCTGGCGTGCATCAGGTGCACGGCGGCGGTGCCGGCGTCGCGCGGTCCGGCGTAGGTGCCGATCACACCCTGACCGTGCAGCGCCGTCCGCAGTCGCTCGTCGCCCACGTGCCGTTCGACCACGTCGGCGATCGACGCTTCGAAGAGCAGGTCGAGCGCCTCCGCATCGTGGCCCAGCAGGTCGGCCAACCTCTGCCTGTCGGGAGCCGGTCCCATCCACGTATCGGTCCCGGGTTCCCGCAGTGCCCGACGGATGCGGCCGAAGAGCGACTCGTAGGCGGCGAAGCCATCGGCGTCGCGCGGCGCCAGTTCGGCCACGGCGGCCCGGCTTCTCGCCGAGTCGTTCCACAGCGAGATCGACGTCCCGTCCTCGAAGGGGCACCACAGATGGGGATCGACGACGTGCACCCGGTACCCCCGGGCCCGCAGTCCGAGCTCCTCCACCACCACGGGATGCAGCAGTCCCACCAGATAGGCACACGGGCTCACGATCCAACCGGGATCGTCGAACGGTTGCTCCGACGTACAGGCGCCCCCGAGCCGGTCGCGCCGCTCGAGAACGAGCACCCTCTTCCCACCGCGGGCCAGATAGGCCGCCGCCGTCAGCCCGTTATGGCCCCCACCCACCACCACGGCGTCCCATCGCCGGGCGGCCAGCTCGGCCATGGGCGCGGGCAGGCCCACCTTCCCCAGAACGTCGCTCGTGGACATGGCGCGTGTCTAGCCCACCCGGTCCCCGCCGGCAGTTCCCTCAAGGGTGCCGTGGGCGTAATCTCGGGTCAGGGAAACGGGGTGACGGTGGCACAGGACGCACAGCAGCTTCGGTTCGAAGACCGGATGCGCGACGCCGACGCGCTGGCCTGGAGCATCGAGAAGGACCCCATGCTCCGGTCGACCATCATCGCCGTCCTCATCCTCGACCGCGCTCCCGACCGGGCCCGCCTGGTCGACCGGCTCGAGCGCGGCAGCAGGCTCGTGCCCCGACTGCGCCAACGGGTGGTCTCGAGCCCGTGGTCGGTGGCCCCGCCGCGCTGGGAAGTCGATCCCTACTTCGACCTCGACTACCACCTCCGCTGGACCCGCGCGGCGGGATCCGAGGACGTCGATCAGGTCATGCACGCGGCCGAGCCCATCGCCATGCAGGGTTTCGACCGGGACCGGCCCCTGTGGGAGATGACGGTCATCGAAGGCCTCACCGAGGACCGCGCCGCGGTCATCATGAAGATCCACCACTCCATCACCGACGGGGTGGGGGCGGTGAAGATCGGCATGATCCTGTTCGACCTGGAGCGGGTGCCGGCCGGTGGCTCGTCCCCGCTGCCCGCCGCCCCGGCCGTCCACGTCCTCAACCGTCTCGAGAGATTCCGCGACGCCTTCGACTACGAACGGCGCCGCCAGCTGGGCGCGGCCCGCCGGTTCCCCCACGTCCTCAGGCGCGCCGTCATCCGGGCGGCGGCCGATCCGGCGGCCACCATCCACGATGTCGGAGCCACGGTGGCATCGGCGGCCCGGATGCTGCGCCCGGCCATCACTCCGCTCAGTCCCGTCATGACCGGGCGTTCGCTCAGCATGCATTTCGACACCCTCAGCGTGCCGCTAGCCGAGACGAAAGCGGCGGCGCGACGCGGCGGCGGGAAACTGAACGACGCCTTCGTCACGGCCGTGGCCCGAGGACTGCGCTACTACCACGACAAGCACGGAACGGAACCGGCCATGCTCCGCATGGGCATGCCCATCAACGTGCGCACGGCCGAGACGGCCGACCTGGCCGGCAATCAGTGGGCCCCCACCCGTTTCCCGATTCCCATCAGGGTGGACGACCCTCTCGAACACCTTCAGGTCGTCCGGGGCGTCATCGGTGCCCAGCGCCGTGAACCGGCGATGGGCCTGGTGGAGCCCCTGGCGTCGGTTCTCTACCGCTTCCCCACCACGATACTGGTCGGCCTGTTCGGCTCGATGCTGAAGGGCGTCGACTTCACCACCAGCAACGTGCCGGGGGTGTCGTTCCCCCTCTATTTCGCCGGGGCCAAGCTCCTGACCCAATTCCCGCTCGGCCCACTCAGCGGAGCGGCCGCCAACTTCTGCCTCCTCAGCTACATCGACCAGCTCGACATCGGCATCAACAGCGACCTGGCCGCCGTGCCCGATCCCGACGTCCTGCACGCCTGTCTGCTCGACGGGTTCGAGGACATCGCCAACCTGGCCTGAGCATCACCTCAGACGGTGCCGGGGACGACGGGCACGGGAAAGAAGCGATGGTGGTTGCGGCCGGTCACCTCGTAGATGGCCGTCCCCCGTCTCCCGTCATCGGTCTCCACGGCCATCAGGTGCTGCCCACCGCCGTAGAAGGGTCGGTACGGCGCGCACCACCGACCGGCGCCCCGCACCGTCACCTGCCGACCGTTCTCCAAACCGAAGACCACCGTGCCCGACAGCCCCACGACGGCGGCGCCGTCGGTCCCGTACTCGACGGCCTCGCCCGCCATATCGGTCCAGTGCAGATCGTGGCGGAAGTCGACGACAGCCACGGGAGTCCCTCCGTCGGACGGGGCCCAGCAGCCGTCGGTGAAGATCCGGGCGCCGTTGGCCAGCTCCCAGCACCAGACGCCGAACATCCCGTCGGCTAATTGGACGGCGAACCACGTCCAGCACGGGATCCGGCCATGGTCTCGCACCCCCCACGAATGGTCGCGCTGGCCGAGCCACCCCGTCACCGATCCCTCCCGGTCACCGCGGCGGTACGACCCGGTAAACGTGCCCGACTGGATCATGTGGCTCTGGTCCCACAGGAGTGCTCCATCGTCGTCGAGGAGACGACCGCGCCGAAGCGCATAGGGCGCCGTCCGCGCCTCGAACGTCATGTCGGCCTCGAATCCTTCTGTGGGCTCCACCAC
Source organism: Acidimicrobiales bacterium (assembly GCA_035604075.1). Classification (GTDB taxonomy): domain Bacteria; phylum Actinomycetota; class Acidimicrobiia; order Acidimicrobiales; family UBA8190; genus Palsa-661. The sequence goes on along the minus strand of DATNJD010000170.1, from coordinate 11,961 downwards.
CACTTGTACCCGGCGGAACGGCTCTTCGATCACCACCGATACCGCTCCCACTTTCGATGTGTGCGGATCGCCGTCGGCCGGGCGCTGGTGGAAGCCGAACAGCAACTCCCCACCGACACGGCCGAGCACGAGAGCGTCGAGCGTGTGCCGGGCCGGATACGTGGCAATGGCGACGATGATCACGTCGCTGTCGACCTCGGGCCCGTGGGCGACCACGAAGTAGCTCTCCCGCCAGTACTGGTGCTCGATCCCCACCACCGACAGCGGCTCGGGGATCTGGTGGACGAAGTGCTCGTCGTAGGCGGTCAGAGACGGCATGGACGCTCCCCCTTAGTTGGCCAGCACGGTCAGTCGGACAACACGGTCAGTCGGGCAGCAGTTCGTGGGACCCGAGGTCGACGATCTGCGCGGCGTGCCGTCGGGCCATGGTGAGGAACATCTCGTCGCCGCGCTCGGTGCGCTCCACCATCATCGAGGCCCCGACGGCCATCAGATAACCGGCGTAGGCGTAGCGACGGTAATCGGCGAAACAGGCGTCGGCGGAGTAGCCCGTCACCCCGCCGGCCACCAACGCCGCGTGGTACTCGCCGACCAGTCGCTCCTCGTGGGCGCGCCGTTCGTCCTCCGACGGACCGGCACCGAGGAAATACGACAGGTCGGCCGCCGCCGGTCCGAGTACCACCGTCTGCCAATCGACCACCGCCAGCGGGACCCCTCCGGCGTCGGTGCCGAACAGCAGGTTGTCCAGCCGGTAGTCGGCATGCTGCACCGTCCACGGTCCGGGCTGGTGCCGCAGGTAACCGCCGATGCGCGGCATCAGCCGACGACCCACATCGAGGACATGGTCGTCCAGAACGCCGCCGTAACGGGCAGCGAAGCCGTCGAACAACACGGGGAAGAGCACGGCGCCCACCTCGTTGCTCTCGTCGGTCCGACGGTTGAGCCACTCCAGCCGTGCGAGGGCCGGGTCGCCCCAACGCGGCGCGTGCAGGGCCGCCAGTTCGGTCAGTGCCAGTGCGGCCTCGGAGATGTCGCACCCCGCCACCTGGTCACCGGGGCGCGCCGGGGCGAGGTCCTCGAGGATGAGGACGAACTCGGCCGTGGTGGGCTTCACGTCGCCGTGATAGCAGTGCGGTGTCCGGACGCCCACCGTCGACGCCACCTCTTGGTAGAACCGCACCTCGACCTCGGAGGTGCGCATGGAGATCCCCGTCGACCGACTGGTCTCGCCGTCGTAACGCAGCCGGAACCGGACACTGTCGGCCATCTGACCGGTGCCGACGACCTCGCACTCGAAATCGACGATCCGCTGGTCGTCGAGAGCACCGGCGCGGCGCAACACCTCCGTCAGCCAGGCGGCGGTGACCTGCTCGGGACGCCAGACCCCGGCGTGTGCCGCCGCTCCCCCCGCTCCGTCGGTGGAGCCGACCCCGTCCGTCACGCCATCACCCCGGGCGAGACGCTACTCAGACCCGGCGTTAGGGCACGTCATAGCTGCTCACGGTGGTCACGCGTACAGTTCCCCCGGGGGCATGCCGATAACGTGGGGGTGATGGAACCCACCCGGATCGGTGAGCAGGGGGGGACGCCGAGCCCGGGTAACACGGTGGCCCGCGAGACCACCACGCCGGTGGTGACGGCCGAGCCCGCGCCGATCGCACCCGGTCATCCGGACACCACCGGCAACGGCTCGGTCGGCTCGGCGACGGACCGACGGGGTCCGTCGGACATCGACGCCGCCATCGCCCTCGGCCGCGCCCTCGTCGACAACCTCAGCCGTGTCCTGTTGGGCACGCCCGGTGCGCTCACGGCGGCGGCCATCGCCGCTCTGTCGGGGGGCCACCTCCTCATCGAGGACGTTCCCGGTGTGGGCAAGACGGTTCTGGCCCGGGCCCTGGCGCTGTCGCTCGGCACCGACCTGTCGCGGGTCCAGGGACATCCCGATCTCCTCCCCTCCGACGTCACCGGCGTCTCCGTCTTCTCCCCCGACGCCGGGACGTGGGAGTTCCGCCCCGGCCCCGTCTTCGCCCATGTCGTGCTCGTCGACGAGCTCAACCGCACGCCCCCCCGCACCCAAGCCGCCCTTCTCGAGACGATGGAAGAGCAACAGGTGAGCGTGGACGGCGAGTCCTATCCGCTCCCCCACCCGCACCTGGTCATCGCCACCCAGAACCCGCTCTCGCAGCTCGGGACCTATCCCCTGGTCGAAAGCCAGCTCGACCGCTTCGCCCTCGCCACGGCCATCGGGTATCCCGATGCCGACACCGAGGCCCGACTCGTCCTCCACCACGGCGGCAAGTTCGCCCTCAGTGAACTCGGCGCCGTCTGCACGACGGCCGGCTGGCTCGACGCGCAGCGCGCCACCGAAACGGTGGTGGTGGCGCCCGCCATCGCCGAGTACGCCGTCACCTTGTGCCGCGCCAGCCGCGGTGCGGCCGGCGTCCGCCTCGGCGCCAGTCCCCGGGCCGCTATCTGGCTCATCCGATCGGCCCAGGCCCACGCCATCTTGTCGGCCCGCGCCTACGTCACCCCCGACGACGTGAAGGCCGTCACCACCGCGTGCCTGGCCCACCGACTGATGACCGACGAAGGGGTCGAGCGCGGCGTGGCCGTGGTGCGCGCCCTCCTCGAATCCACACCCGCTCCTCGTCCGTGACGCGACCGGCCGGCCGGGATGGTGACCGGCGACGGGCCGGCCGCATCGTCCGTCCCGTCCGGCCGTTCATCCCCATCACCAGCGCCGTCTTCGTCCTCCTCGGTTGGGGGGTGGTCGCCCACAACAGCGGCGCCGGATGGGTCCAGGCCCTCGGCGACGTCTTGGCCGGCACCCTCCTGCTCGGCCTTCTCGGGCCCGGTGTCATCCTGGCCCGGACCCGGCTCACGGTCACGACTGTGCCCGCCGACGCCACCGCCGGTCTCCCCGTCGAGCTGCGCGTGGTCGCCACGTCGCGGGTACGACTCACCGCGGTGGACCCGGCGGGCCCCGAATCCTTCGTCGGTCCCGCCCGTGGTGCCTCGGCCACCGGCGACGACGTGGTCACCCTCGTCCCGCGCCGACGGGGTGTGGCGTCGAGCCTCTGCGTCGACGTAGCCTCGGCGGCACCCTTCGGGCTCATGTGGTGGACCCGGCGCACCAACCTCGAGCTTCCCTCCGAGCTGCACATCGGTCCGAAACTGGGACCGTCCGTCGAACTTCCCCGCCAGGACGACGACCACTCCGGCGACAGCTCCCGACGCTCACCCCGCGACATCGGTGAGCCGCGGGGCGTGCGCCCCTATCGACCGGGCGACAGCCGGCGGGGCGTGCACTGGCCGGCCACGGCCCACAACGGCGAGTTGATGGTGCGCGAGATGGAGGGACCGACGGCCGAACCGGTTGTCGTCGTCGTGACCCTGCCGGCCGACGTCGATATGGCCGAGTCGGTGGCGGAACGGGCCTTCGGCACCCTGGTGGCCCTCTTCGATCGCGGCATGTCCGTGATCCTCACCACCACCGAGCCGGGTGGCCGTCGCACCGGTGCCGTGGCCGAGCGCCGCGCCGCCGGACGGCGACTGGCCCGTGCCGTCGGGCCGGCTGTCCCGGCGGCACCGGCCGGCCACATCGGCCCGCCGTCGGCGGCCGACGCTCCGGCCAACCCCTCCGGCGTCTTCGTCACGATGGGACCGCTCCAACACGGGGACCGACGGTGACGCTGATCGAGATGGTCAAGCGGGCCAACCGGCCCGGACCGCCCGAGAACTCGGTCGGCCTGCGCCTGGCCTGCGCCGGCGCCGTGGTCACCGGCATCGCCGCCTGCCGGGCCGAGGGCGAGCTGTCGTGGGGCGTGGCCCTGGTGTCGATCGCACTCGTGCTCACCGGCATGTTCGTCTCCTACCGCACGCGGGCGCGTCCCCTCGGATGGTTGAAGCCGATGCTGGCTCTGGCCGCCGTGGCCGCCTTCTTCTGGTTCTTCCACCAACTCACGGGCCAGGCCTTCTACGACGTGAGCACGGTCGAGGACCCGCTCGCCCTGCTCTTCGTCTGGATCCAGGTGGCGCACGCCTTCGACGTCCCCGCCCGGCGGGACCTCGCCTTCTCCCTGGCCGGCTCGGCCAGCCTCATGGCCGTGGCCGGCGCCCAGGCGGTGGACCTCGGCTTCGGGGTCTACGCGCTGGCGTGGATCGGCTTCGGTCTCTGGGGACTGGTCGGCATGTGGGGATCGGCCAGCGACGGCGGTCGTATCCGGGGCCGGGCCCTGGTGGCCACCGTGCTCGCCGTGTCGGTCCTGGCCGCCGGTGTCCTTGCCGTCCTGCCCGCCCCCCATGTGGCGGGCCGGATCGACTTCCCCGCCAACTCCGCCGGAGGTGTGAACCTGCCCGGCTCGGGCGGACTGGCCGGTGACGCCGGACGCGCCACGGAACCGGCCCGGGCCGGCAGCCCGGCCGGCCGCACCCGCGTGGGTGGATTCCTCGGCTTCGCCACTCGCCTCGACACGGCCCTGCGGGGGTCGCTCGGGGACACGGTGGTGATGCGGGTCCGCGCCGAGCGGCCCTCGTACTGGATCGGCGAGACCTTCAACAGCTGGGACGGGCGCAGCTGGAACCTCCCCACCAAGGATGTCCCCGTGCCGCTCTTCGCCGGTTCCCCCTTCGCCGTCCCCCCCGGCGTCGACTCGCCGGTGGTGGGAAGTCCCGTACCGGCCACGACCGATCTGCAGACCTTCTACATAGCGCAATCGAGCCCCAACCTGATCTTCCACGCCGACGACGCCATCGACGTCTGGTTCCCGGCCCGCAACATCTACATGTCGGGGAACGACACCCTGGTGTCGCCCATCGCCCTGGGCCCGGGCGCCATCTACACCGTCAGGTCGCAAGTGACGACGGCCACCCCGGCCCAGCTACGGGCGGTCACGGGCTCGCCGGCGTCGCAGGAGACATCGACGCAGCGCAGCGATCTGCGCATCGATCTCGAATTGCCGACCGGCTATGCCCGAGTGGCGGCCCTGGCCCGAACGATCACCGCCACCAAGAAGACGACCGAGGGCAAGGTCCAGGCCCTCATCTCGTGGATCGGTTCGCACACCCACTACTCGACCGACATCCCTCCCCTGCGACCGGGGCAGGACACGGTCGACGAATTCCTCTTCGGCAACCGCGTCGGGTTCTGCGAACAGATCTCCACGTCCATGGCCGTCATGCTGCGATCGATCGACATCCCGGCGCGAGAAGCCGTCGGGTACGTTCCCGGTTCCTACAACCCGATCACAGACCTCTACGAAGTCCAGAACAAAGACGCCCACGCCTGGGTCCAGGTGTGGTTCCCCCACTACGGATGGCAGAGCTTCGATCCCACCGCCGTGGTGCCCCTGGCCAATCCCTCGCCGGGCGTCACCCTCATCCACGACGCCGGCCGCGCCCTCAAGGCCCTGCCTGCCGTCCCCCTCGGTATCGTCCTGCTCCTCGCCGCATCGACCGCCATCGTCATCCGGTGGCGCCGGCGCCGCCCGGCCACGTGGGCCATCGCCGTGGCCCGCCGTATGGAACGCGCCGGTCGCCGTGCCGGCCGGCCCAGGCGACCGGGTGAGACGCTGGCCGAGTACGCGTCGGTCCTCGACACCATGGCCGGCGATGCCTCGGGGACCTGGCGCGCCCTGGCATGGGTCATCGAGGCCAGCGCCTACGGAGACCACGAGCCGTCGGCCGACGAACGCCAACAGGCCGAAGACGCCAGTCGCCGGCGCCTCAGGCCGGCGACTGTGCCCGCGCCTCGTCGAGACTGGCCCGGGCCTCCACCAGAGGACGGAAACCCATCAGCTGGCGGGGACGGCTGAACCCGACGGCGGCCACCAGCGTTCCCTGGCGCCCGTAGAGGGCGACGAAACGACGTTCCTCCAGGGACCCGTCGACCACGATGACCTCGTCGTCGGGGTGGGGATGGCCGATGACCTGGATCTTGGTGTCGTACTGATCGGACCAGAAGTAGGGCACGGGTGAGTAGGGCGCCGCCTGGCGGCGCCCGGCGAGCAGGTTGCGCGCCGCGGCCACCCCCTGTTCGGCGGCGTTCGTCCAGTGCTCGATCCGGATCTCGGCGCCGAGGCCCGGATCGAACCACCGGGCCAAGTCGCCCGCCACCACCACGTCGTCGGCCGCAAACAGGGTGGCGTCGGCCCGCACGCCGTCGGCGATGTCGAGGCCGGAACCGGCCAACCAGTCGGTCGTGGGCGTCACCCCGATACCGACGACCACGACGTCGGCGGGGATCACCGACCCGTCGATCAGGGCCACGCCCGTCACCCGGACACCGTCCCCCGATGTCTCGGTCACCAACCTCGACACCCCCACACCGGCTCGCACCTCGACGCCGTGATCGCCGTGCAGGCCGGCGCACACCGCCCCCAGCTCGTCTCCGAGCACACGGGCCAGGGGCACCGGGAGGGCTTCGACCACCGTGACCTGGGCGCCGAGGCCGCGACAGGTGGCGGCCACCTCGGACCCGATGAATCCGGCACCCACCACGGCCAGCTTCGTGCCCTCATCCTCGACGGCCGCTCGCAGGGCGACGCAGTCCTCGAGGGTGCGCAGGGTCCGTACCCCCCCGATGTGGGCCGTATCGGGAAGCGTCCGGACATGGGCCCCGGTGGCCACCACGGCGCCGTCGTAGTCCAAAAGGTCGCCGTCATCGATCTCGAGACGGTGTCCGGCGACATCGAGGGAGATGGCGGCGTGCCCGAGGCGAAGGTCGAGGCCGAGGGCGTCGATCTTCTCCGGTTCCCGCAGACGGACGCGGTCGAGTCCCCAGGTGCCGGCCAGGAGCTGCTTCGACAGCGGCGGCCGGTCGTAGGGCGGATGGGGTTCGGCACCGATCAGGACGATCCGACCGGCGTACCCGTCGGCCCGTAGCGTCTCGGCGGCGCGCAACCCGGCCAGGGAGGCGCCGACCACCGCGATCGTCGAGTGTGTGTCGAACACCATGAGCCTCCGGAACACTAATGGCCGACGTCAACTCCTATCGACACGGGGAGCCGGCCATAGAAGAGCGGGACGCGTCCGGCCCGAGTCGGACACGTCCCGCTCTACGGCGTCGCGGCGCGTCGCCACTTGCCGGGGCCAGTGAACGTCATTGCCCTAACTAGCGACAATGCCCTCCATGGGCGCGGCGAGACCGGTGACGGTCCCGATCTCGAAAAGCGTGCCGTCGGCGTTGACGTGGAACTCGTCGAGAGTTCCCGCCCCTCCGTTCGTCACGTAGAGAAAGCGTCCGTTCGGATCGGTGGCTGAATCGGTCGTCCCCGCTTCGGTGTGGGCGGCGATCCCGACGAGCGCCGGCACCCCGCTGGTGCCCACTCGGAACGAGCTGATGGTGGCGCTACCGGCGTTCGACCCGTAGAAGAAGCCGCCCGCCTCGGTCACCCAGCACAGAGCCGCCTGGCCGTCGGTGACCGATCCCAGTGCGGTCACCGTGTCGTCCGCATTGAGGGTGTACACGCTCAGAGCACTGGTGCCCGCCTCGGTCACCACCAGGTGCCCGGCGGGATCGAACGTGAAGGAGAACGGGGCCGGGGTGGTCGACGGATCCTGAACGGGGTGGAGGCTCAGGAGGCCGGCAAATCCCACGGAGAAGACGTCGATGTCGCTGCCGCTCTGTTTGGTGGTCACGATGACCCGGGAACCGTCAGGAGAGAATCCGACCTGGCCCGGCGATTGAAGGAAATTCGGAGGGTTGGTGTTGGCAAGGCCGAGCGAGCGGTTCGACCCGGGCAACGGGTGGAGAATGCCGCCCACGAGCACGTACCCCTGGAGAGATCCGGCTCCGCCGGCGTTCAGGACGTACACAATCCCGCGGTGCACGGCGATCGACGTCGGGAACTCTCCTCCCGAGGGGATGATCTGCCACAGAGCGAGATCGTCGCCCGATACCCGAAACACCGACACCGTGTCGCTCCCGGCGTTCACAGCCAACATTGCCCGACCTCCGTCCGCCAGCGCCAGAGAGCCTTGCGACGCCAACGGATCGACGACAGATCCGGCCGAAATGCCGCCGTTCCCACCCGTGGCGTAGGTGGCGCCAGAGGACAACGTGCCGTCCGCCGCCCGGTCATAGGTGACAATCTGGTTGCCGGCGGGATTGTCGGTCTGGACAAAGACCGCATGGTTGGTGAAGGGCGCTCCCAGCCCGGCGTTCGCCGGGGGGAGAGGTGATGCGCCGGCCACGCCGGCGATGCCGAGGCTGGCACCGGCTATCACACATGCTCCGAAGAGGGTCGTCGTCACGCCGCGTATGATCTTCTTCACTGTCACTCCTCATCGTCGGAATCCCATCGGTTACCTCTCCGTCCCCCGACGGCGCTGCGCGTTACAGATGTTCGTGAATTTCTTGTGTTCGTGAATTTCTTCCCCCTCGGCCGGTGATGATCGGTCGACCCGGCCAGATTCCGGATGCGACGACGCCTACGCTGCCGGACGTGGAGGAGGGGGAGCTGGTCGAGCGCCTGCGCAAGGGGGACGAAGATGCCTTCGCCGTGCTTGTGGAGCGTTATCACACGCAGATGGTCCGGCTGGCCCGGACCTTCGTGCCCAGTCGGTCGGTGGCCGAGGAGGTGGTCCAGGACACCTGGGTCGGGATCATCAAAGGCATCGGTACGTTCGAAGAGCGGTCGTCGCTCCGGACGTGGATGTTCCGGATCCTGGTCAACCAGGCCCGCAAGACGGGCGTGCGCGAACGCCGTGCGGTGGCCGTCGACGACCTGGGCGTCGATTTACCGGAGCGGTTCGCCGCCGACGGTTCGTGGAGCAGTCCACCCGTTCCCTGGACCGATGACGTCGTCGACCAGCTCTTCGCGTCGGCCATGGCCGAGCCGCTGCGTATCGCCATCGAGGCCCTTCCCACCAACCTGTGCCGAGTTGTAACGCTCCGGGACTTGGAGGGACTGTCCGCTCGAGAGGTCTGCGACGTCCTCGGCTTAACCGAGGCCAACCAGAGGGTTCTGCTTCATCGGGCACGCCGGCAGCTCCGACGGATCATCGAGCACGAGATCGGAGAGGGGTGACGATGCGGATCCTCAACCGGGACATGGTCTGCCGGGAGGCGGTGGGCCTCGTCACCGACTATCTCGACGACGCCCTTCCCCGACGTGCCCGGCGCCGCTTCGAGGTCCATCTGCGGAATTGCCCGAACTGCAGCCGCTACCTCGAGCAGATCAGAATCACCATCGATACCGTCGGGCACATCGAACCCGACACCCTCGATCCTGAGGTCAAGGACGAGTTGATCGATCTGTACCGACGCTTCCACGAGGAGTAGAAGAATCGGCGACCGCCCTCTCAGGCTCCGAACATCGTCATCCACTGCTCCGGCGTCCGGAGGCGGAAGACATAGTTGTTCCGGCGGATCTCCCCCAATCCGGCCGACGGCTCCGGCGAGTACAGGTGGCCCGGGTACAAGACGGTGGCGTCGTCGAAGCGCGCCAGGCGGTTCACGAGCGACTCGTACATCTGCTCGGGGTCGCCTCCGGGGAGGTCGGTCCGGCCGCAGCCGTCGAGGAACAGGGTGTCACCCGAAACCAGCCGACCGTCCACGGCGAAGCACTGGCTCCCCGGCGTGTGTCCCGGTGTATGGACGAGCTCGATCGGCACGCCCCCCACCGTCACCACGTCGGCACTGTCGTGCTTGACGAGATCCTTCTCGCCGATCCCGGTCGAGCGCACCACCCAGGGGCTCTCTTCCCGCTGGACGTGAATGGGAACCTGGACCTTCTCGAGAAGCGTCGTCACGCCCTGGATGGGATAGCCCATCAGGTCGCCACCGACGTGATCGGCATGGAAATGACTGGCCAGTGCACCAACGCAGCGCATGGAGTCGGCGGCCAGGATGTCGAGCAGACCCCCCACGTCGTAGGCGGGGTCGACCATCACCGCCTCGCCTGTGCTCCGGTCGCCGATGAGGTACGAGAAATTCACCATCTGGCCGGCCACCGGGTCTCCGACGGCAAAGTCGCGGCCCGACAGCAGCTGGCGGAAGTAGAGACGATCGTCTTCGGACATGAACCCGATGGTAGATCGACTACCGGTAGGTCTTGCGCGCGAACACGGCGTGGGGCCCCACCACCCGGTCGAGAAAGACCAGGCCGTCGAGGTGGTCGATCTCGTGGAGGACGGCCCGCGCCTCGAATGCGTCCACGTTCAGGGTCCGCCGCTCGCCGTCGACGGCCGTGCCCGTCACCGTCACCCGGGTGGCCCGCGCCACGTCGCCGGTCAGGTCGGGCACGCTCATACATCCCTCGCGCGCCGGCTGGGGGGCCTCGGCCGAGACGATCACCGGGTCGAAGAGGACGAAGGCCCCGTGACACGACACCGCCTTGCGGTGGCCGCTCACGTCCACCACGAAGGCCCGTCGTGACACCCCGATCTGGGGCGCGGCGATCCCGACACAGGCCGGTGAGGCGCGCATGGTGTCGATGAGATCCTGAGCGAGCAGGCGCGCCTCGGCGTCGATGGCTCCGACGGGGGCCGCCGTCGCCATCAGAACGGGGTGCGGCAGGGTCAGGACGGTCCGGACGCTCATGGTCCCTCCGGCGCCGTCCGAGCCGGAGGGCGGCGATGGCGTGATGTCAGAGGAGATCGACCTCGTCGCGGTGCACCGAGCAGTGCACGTCCAGCGCGGCGGCCGCCTGCCGTATGCGGTCGGCCGCCGCCTCACCGGCGGGGCCGGCGGGCAGGGTGACCCACAGGGTCATCACGTAGACGGGCGCATCGGCTCCACCCACCAGATGGGTGGACAGATCGACGACGTTCCCCCCGGCGTCAGCCAGCGCGCGCGTCACGTCGCGCACGATCCCCATCCGGTCGGCCCCGTGCACGGCGATGGTCCAGGGCTCCGTGGGTGGCCCTGCGGACGGGGCACTCTCGGGGACGTCGCCGAGAGGCCGCACGGCCACCATCAGTTGGTAGCGCGCGGCCACGTCGCGTAGTGCCCCTTCGAGCGCCTCGGCCGTGACACCGTCCGGTGCGGCCACCACCAGGAGGACGGCGAAATGACCCTGGAGGTTGGTCATCGTCGAATCCTCGAGATTGCACCCCACGTCGACCAGGACCCCGCTCAGGGCGGCGACGATGCCGGGGCGGTCGGCGCCGAGCGCGCTGAGCGACAGGCGTCCCATGGACGAACGTTACGTCACGGTGTCGACCCGGTGAGTGAGGGTGTCCCGGCCGGGGCCGCTACATTCGGCGTCATGAGCGGCACGGTCCCTGTCCGGCAGGGCCTTTTCACCGACACCGATCCGCCCCACCTGCTCGGCGGTCGGTGCACCGTGTGCGGACACCACCACTTCCCGCGCCACGACACCTGCCCCTACTGCGCGTCGGGGGCGACCGTTGCGGCCGACCTGTCGGCCACCGGCCGCCTGTGGGCGTGGACGGCCGTCACCCACCCACCTCCGGGATACCGGGGGCACGTGCCCTACGGCTTCGGGGTGGTCGAGCTGCCGGAAGGGCTCCGGGTCATCACGCGGCTGACCGAAGCCGATCCCGACACGCTGCGCGCCGACCAACCGATGCAGATGGTCGTCGAACCTCTCCACGAGGACGAGGAGGGCCGCTCTGTCGTGAGCTACGCCTTCGCCCCCCTCGAGAAGCCATGACCGTCGTCGAGATCGCCGGTGTGGGCATGCACCGTTTCGGGCGCTTCGAAGGTGTGGGCGTCACCGACCTGGGCGTCTCGGCCGTGCGGGGGGCGCTCGACGAGGCCTCGGTGGGGAAGGGTGGGTTCCAGGCTGCGTACTGTGGCACCGCCTACGGCGGGGTGGCCACCGGCCACAAGGTGCTCGGCGCTCTGGGAATGACGGGCATGCCCATCGTCGACGTCGAGGCGGGATGTGCGAGCGGGGCGGCGGCCCTGATGCTCGGCGCGGCGGCGATCCGGGGAGCCCAGTACGACACCGTCCTCGTCTTCGGGGTGGAGAAGATGCCCCGCGGCATCATCCG
>DATNJD010000169.1:0-2472 GCA_035604075.1 Acidimicrobiales bacterium | reverse complement strand
TCATCCGCTGGCTGGCGGCCGATGGCGAGCGGGTCCAGGACGGTCAGCCCCTCGTCTGGCTCCGGGTCCCAGACGCCCGCTGATGGCCGTCGTCCTCGTCACCGGTGGCACGCGCGGCATCGGCGCGGGGTGCGTGGACTGGTTCCTGGCCAACGGCGACCAGGTCGCCACGACGTTCCGTTCGGCGGATCCCCCCTCGGCACCCGAGGGCTCCGATCCGGACCGCTTCCTCGCGGTGCGCTGCGACGTGCGCAACTCCGACGAGGTCGACACGGCGTTCGCCTCCATAGAGGAGCGGTGGGGGCCGGTGCAGGTGCTCGTGGCCAACGCCGGCATCACCATGGACTCACTGATGCTTCGGATGAGCGATGCGGCCTTCCACGACGTGATCGACGCCAACCTCACCGGCTCGTTCCGGGTCGCCAAGCGGGCCGTGGCCAAGATGCTGCGGCTGCACGCCGGACGCATCATCTTCGTCTCGTCGGTCGGGGCCTTCGTGGGGCTTCCGGGGCAGGCCAATTACGCCGCGTCCAAGGCCGGCCTGGTGGGCATGGCCCGTGCCATCGCCCGGGAGGTGGGCAGCCGCCAAATCACCGTGAACGTCGTCGCCCCCGGCCTCATCGACACCGACATGACCGCCGCCCTGGGCGCCGACCGGGTGGCGCTGATGACGGGCCAGGTGCCGCTCGGCCGCGCCGGCAGCGTCGGGGACGTGGCGGCCGTGGTCGGCTTCTTGGCCTCCGACGCCGCGGCGTACGTGACGGGGGCCGTGGTGCCGGTCGACGGTGGACTGGGCATGGGCCTGTAGCGTTCTGGGGAGCCGACAGACAAGGAGCTGATAGTGGACAGCGACGCAGCGTTCGAGAAGTTTCGCGAGTGCGCCGTAGAGGTTTTGCAGGTGCCGGCAGAGAAGATCACCAAGGAGGCCAAGTTCGCCGACGATCTCGACGCCGACAGCCTGGACCTGGTCGAGCTCGTGATGGCGCTCGAGGAGGCCTTCGACATCACCGTGGAGGAAACCGAGCTCGAGGACATCACCACGATCGGCCAGGCGTTCGACCTCATCTCCTCCAAACTCTGATGCAGGTCGGGATCGGCGCCGACGGCCCGATCCGGGGGCGGCGAGTGGCCGTCACCGGGCTGGGGGCGCTGACGTGCTGCGGCGTCGGTGTGGACGAGCTCTGGGAGGGCCTGCTGCACCCGTCGGTGGTCGGTGGGGCGGTGCGGGGGTTCGAGCCGACGGACTGGTTCGGGCCCAAGGAGGTGCGCCAACTCGACCGCTTCGCGCAGCTGTCGATGGTCTCGGCCTCCATGGCCGTCGAGGCCGCCGGGGAGCTCGCGGTGGACCCGGCCAAGGCGGGCGTGGTGTTCGCCACGGGCGTCGGCGGTCTGGAGACCCTGGCCGGTCAGGTCGGCGTCTTCAACGAGAAGGGGCCCGACCGGGTCTCGCCGCGGCTGGTGCCGATGATGATGGCCAACGCCGGCGCGGCGGGCATCTCCATGCGCCTCGGCTGGCGTGGCCCGTCGGAGGTCATCTGCACCGCCTGCGCCGCGGGCACGCACGCCATCGCCGCCGCGGCCCGGCTCGTGGCCACCGGTCGTTGCGACGTGGCAATCGGCGGTGGGTCCGAGGCCAGCATGGTCCCGGTCGCTCTGGCCGCCTTTGCCAACATGACGGCCCTGTCCACGTCGGGGTTCTCACGCCCCTTCGACGCCCGGCGGGACGGCTTCGTGATGACCGAGGGCGCCGCCGCCCTGGTCCTCGAGGACTGGGACAGCGCCGTGGCGCGCGGGGCCACCATCTACGCCGAGGTGGCCGGAGCGGCGAGCACCGCCGACGCGCACCACATCACCGCACCAGCGCCGGACGGCTCCGGCGCCGTCGCGTGCATGGAGCTCGCGCTGGCGGACGCCGGGATCGCGCCATCCGACGTCGGGCACATCAACGCCCATGGCACCTCGACGCCCCTGAACGACCTGGCCGAGGCGCGCGCCATCGGCAAGGTGTTCGGGGAACCCGGGCCACTGGTGACGTCGACCAAGGGCGTCACGGGCCACGGGCTGGCTGCGGCGGGCGCCATCGAGGCCGTGGCGGCGGTGCTGACGATCCACCACGCCACCATCCCACCGACCGCCGGCTACGAGGAGCCTGACCCCGAGATCACGATCCAGGTCGTGCACGGCGAGCCCCGGCCCTGGGAACCGGCGGCCGTCCTCTCCAACTCCTTCGGCTTCGGCGGCCACAACGGATGCCTGGTCCTGCTGCCACCTGGCTGAACCCAGCCGGTAAGGTCCGCACCTCCGCTGCCGCCCGGCAGCGACTCGCAAGGTCTGAGGTCGTCGATGGGAAGGCTGCAATCCTGGTTCTCCTCGGCGCGGCGCTCCCCCGTGTTCTGGGCCCTGTGCACCGTCGTGGTGCTCGCCCTGGTCGCCGGTGGCGTCGTGCTGGCCACCCGCAGCTCGTCGCCCCCG
>DATNJD010000168.1:0-2283 GCA_035604075.1 Acidimicrobiales bacterium | reverse complement strand
CGTGGCGGTGGCGGTGGCCGGCTCGACGGTCGAGTGCCCGCCGTTCCGCGAGCTTCGATTCCACGCAGTGCGCCCGGCCGCGGGGCCGCCGACGTGATCCTGCGCAAGGGGGGCCGTCAGGTCGTGCCTCCGGAACGGATCACGCTTCCCGATGGGTATCTGCTGCGCCGGCTGACAGTGCGCGATGCCCCCGCTTTGTCATTGGCGGCCGCCGAGAGTCTCGACCATCTGCGGCCCTGGATGCCATGGGCGACCCCGGAGGGGGTCTCGGTCGAAGCCCAGCGCCTGCGGATGTCCGGTCCGGCATGGGCGTGGACGGCCGATACCGACTACGGGTACGGCGTGTTCGTGGCCGACGGCCGCTTGGTGGGTGCACTCGGCCTCCACCGCCGGGTGGGGCCCGGTGCACTCGAGATCGGGTACTGGGTCCACGTCGAGCACACGCGACGGGGCATCGCCTCGGCATCGGCGCGCGCCCTCACCGATGCCGGGTTCGCGCTGTCCGGCGTCCGACGCATGGAGATCCACTGCGATGCCGCCAACGTGGCCAGCGCCGCCGTGCCGGCCAAACTGGGCTACCGGCTGGTGGGATCCGAGGACCACGAGCCGGAGGCGCCGGGCGAAGAGGGTCGGCGGCTCGTCTGGGTGATGTACGAGCGCGAATGGAAAACCGCCCAAGGGTGAGATCAAGCGCGGCGCAACAAACTGGTCAGGGTCCCGATCGGGGCGCACCCGGCGCTGCCGGCGACCCGTTTGCGCCCCGCCCCAGCGTCACGACGGCTTCGTCCACGGATGGGAAGAGACAGTCCCGGCCGATGCGGTCGAGAAGGCCGAGGCGGGCCAGATGCTTGATGGCGCCCGGCTCCGCCCGGGCCAGGGCCACCGTCACATGGGTGCGGTCGAGATCGTCGAGCATGCGGGAAAGTGTGTGGGCGCCAGTGAAGTCGATGTCGCCCATGGCGACGGCGTCGAGAACGAGAAGATGCGGGGTCGGCACCGCCCGGGCCAGCGCGGCACGGACGCCCAAACGGAAGTAACCGGCATTGGCGAAGTAGAGGGCGTCGCCGAAGAAGAAGACGACGACACCGGGGACGACAGCGGCGTTGTTCGTGTGCTCGACCGGTTCCCAACTCGTCGTCTGCGGGATACGCCCGAGAACGAAAGTCTTGGGCCGGGCACTGCGGCGGGTGCGGTCGAGGATGGCGAGACCGACGGCGACGGCGATGCCCTGCTCGACCCCCACCACGGCCACGACCACCAGCGTGACGAGCGCCAGAGCGAACTCCCAGATGTCGTAGCGGGCGATGTGCAGGAGGTCCCTGGCGTGGAAGATCCGGGTGGCGACGAAGATGAGGACCGCGGCCAGAGTCGCTCGGGGCACGTCGGTGAGAAGGAAGGCGGCGGGAACGAGGGCCACGATGACCGCCGCCGCCCCCAGACCGGCGGCCTGGGTCCGTCCCCCGGTGGACACGACCGCCGCTGTCCGGGCTGGGCTGGCGTTCACCGCGAACGATCCGAAAAGGCCGGAGAGGACGCTGCCGGCGCCCACGCCGATGAAGTCGCGACCCACACCCTCTCCGTCGCTCTGAGCGGAGGCAAAGGCGCTCGTGGTGGCCGCTGACTGGCTCACGACCACCAGTGCCACCACGGCGGCGATTGGGAGGACACTGCCGAGCGAGGACCAGGAGAGGTCGGTCAGGCCGACGTGGGGAGGGGAATGCGCCACGGTGCCGAGGACGGCGACACCGCGGGTGTGGAGACCGGCGACGGCCACCACCACCGTCGAGCCGATGAGGCCGATCAGGGCTCCGGGAATGCGCCGGTCGATCTTCTCGCTGGCCACGACGACGGCGAACACGATGACGCCGATGGCGAGAGTCCAGCCGTTGGTCGAGCGGAGATGCCGAATCACGTCTTCTACTCGTTGCAGTGAGGTTCCCGTCGTCGAGGGGAGTCCGAACAGGTCGGTCAGTTGGTGGACGATGATGATCACGGCCACACCGGCCAGGAACCCGGCGATGATCGGCGCCGAGAGGAACTCGGCGACCCAGCCCAGACGGAGGGCTCCGACCAGGACGACGAGGACCCCTGTCATCACGGCCAGCAGGCTCACCAGGGCGACGTAGTGGGGCGAGCCCGACGTCGCCAGGTGGGCGACGCCGACGGCGAAGAGAGGGGCGATGGTGGAGTCGGCCCCCACCGACAACTGCGGCGCCGATCCCAGCACGGCGAAGGCCACCGTCCCGGCCACGAAGGCGTACAGGCCGGTGATGGGGGGCATCC
>DATNJD010000167.1:0-3862 GCA_035604075.1 Acidimicrobiales bacterium | reverse complement strand
GCCGACGGGATCGACGGCCCGCCGGCGAGTACCCAGGCACGGACCTGGAAGTACCACACGAGTTGGTAGCGGCCACCTTGTCCCTGGGACGCGTCGGCATCGGAGGTGAAGTCCCGCAGGGCGCGTTGTACGACGGGCCGGTTCCGCAGAGGCAACTCGAACGGTGCCCAGGCAAGACGCAGCGCCCGCACGTAGTCGGCCACACCCGGAGGCCGGTCGTCGATGGTGATCCGCTCCACCCGCTCGAGTCCGAGCTCGCGGGACGCCGGGTTGAAATCGACACGGCTCTTCGCCACCACGGAGAACAGGTCCACGGGGCCACAGGCGCGCAGGGCCTCGAGGGTGGTGGCGAGGCGCAGACGCGATCCGCTGTTGACCGGCCACGGGTACTCCGTGGCCACCACCAGCGTTCTCATCGGCGGTGTCCGCTCATGGGGCGCGCGTCGGGTAGAGGCCGGCACGCGCCGCCTCGAGACGGCGTTCCCGTCTGGTCTGGCGCGGTTTCTCCCAGGAGAAGGCCGGGGGCTGCCCCTTCGGGGACACGGGGATGGCCAAGAGGACGAGGAGGTAGGGGAACAGCAACGTCCGTTCCCGCGTGATGAGTCCGAGGTTGCCGAGGGCGGCGAAGGCGTAGATGAAGCCGAGTGTGTAGACCGCGCACAACAAGACGTATGGGCGCTCACGACCGGCCCGGTAGACGGAGCGGAGGCGACGCAGCGACGTGAGCACCAGCACCAGGATGACGGTGTTCTCCCCCGAGGCGAGGAGCTGCGTGATGCTCCGGGCGGTGATGGGGAGGGGATCGAAGAGAACCGTGTAGATGTCGCGCGGGTAGAGCAGGGGATCTTTGGAGTACGGCACGTTGCTGCTGCCCAACCCGGCCGCGACGGTGGCGCTGCTGGTGTTGGCCTTCTTCCCTTTCCCTGATCCGATCAGCGTGGAGACGGTCCCGGAGTTGCTGTGGATGAATTTGACCGTGAAGACGGCGGTGACGGCCAGAATGGCCGTGAGAAAGACGAGTGTCCCCAAGCGCCGAAAGGCCCGGGGACGCCCGGTGGCAACGCTCGGCCGGAAGAACATGGCGATGGTGAAGGCCCCGAGGAGCAAGGCGTACTCGTTGGGCCGCGTGAAGATCCCCATGGCCGTCCCAATGGCGATGAGTGGGTAACCCCGCCGACGCCGGGCCAGGGCCCGTGCCGCCCCCAGGGAGGTAATCCCGAGGGCCAGCATCATGATCGCTTCCTTGCTCACGTCGGAGGTCCAGAAGAGCAACGACGGCAAGAGGAAGAGGATCAACGCGTAGCGGCGGTGCTCGCCTTCAGGAAAGGTGATGCAGAAGGCCTGGTAGAAGAAGATGGCGCCCAACCACGAGAACCAGGCGAAGACCCAGAAGGTGGCGAGTTCGTTCACGCCCACCAGGGCAAACACGATGCCGGCGGCAATGGATACCGAACCGTCGCCGAGCGCCGAACGGAGGCCGGCGCCGGCGGTGGTGAAGTGGAAGGCCCTGAAGTTCGCCGACAGGGTGGCACCCTGATGGACGTAGCCACTGAAATCGGCCACGCCGTGGTAGGCGTGATTGTCGACGAAGATCTGGGCCGGCGACGCCAGGAAATGCAGCAGGAGACCGATGATGAGCAGCGTGGTGAGCCGGGGGTCTCCTTCGGTGCGGCCCATGCGCCGGGCGATGGGCACGCTGATCGCCAGGAGGACGATGCCCACGATCACGATGCCGAGGGGGGCGGATGGGAGTTTGCCGGCGCCGGCGGCGAAGATCACGGTGTCGAGAGCGAGGCGAAGTTCGGCCATAGGGAAAGGTCGATCTCCGGGAGCAGCTTCACCAGGGCTTCCACATCGGGAGCGTAGGTGTCGATCATGCGCTGCTTGGCATCAGCATCGAGGCGGACCTTGCCCTCTGTGGTGGCTCCGACCGGTCGGTGCAGGTGGTCGGGCCGGAAGGACTCGTCCAGCCCGAGGAAGCGGTAGCTGCGGGCGAGCTCGCCGGCCGGGTCCTCGGCGCATCGTTCGTACTGCAGGACGAGGACCTGACCGGGATCGAAATGCTCGCACCAGCGCATAAGGGCGGCAGCGTAGAAGCCGCGGTTCACGGCTTCGGTGACCGTCGCCCCGGTGGGGGACCCCCGGTGGCGGCGTTGGTGGGCCAGCCCCGAACGAAAGCGCTCGACGGGGTCACGAAGCATGAGCAGCAGGCGGGCCTCGGGGGCGGCCTGGGCGAGGAGCGGCGCCACCCAGGGAAAATAGAGATAGTCGGGGGTCCATTCCCCGGCCAGGGTGCCCGGGAGCCGGGGGAACCAACCGTGATAGGCGGCGATGTCGTCCGCCCCGAACCCGGCGGTGCCGAAGCGGGACAGGAAATGGCGCTCCTTGTGGATATCGGGACGGGCGGAAACCCCGGGGTGGGCGGCCAGGAGCTCGTACCACCAGGTCGTCCCCGCCTTTTGGACCCCGATACCCACGAAATCGGGCGGCCCGACCACCTCGCCCGGGGCCGGTCGCGGGGGGGTGAAGTCGAATCCCTCCTCCCAGGGCGCGAAACGGCCCAGGCGGTGCAGCAGCCCCAGACGGACCCGCGCAGGCAGGCGTCGCAGTGCCGCAGCCACCACGGAGCGTAGGCTCATCGACGCAGGGTGACACATGTGGCGCGCGTTCACAAACGGTAGCCTGGCTCCTCGCCGGCCGTCGTGATGTGCAGCGAAGAGGGAGCGGAGACATGGGGGATGCAGGAGCGCTCGACCCGCTCGTGCTGCACGTGATCCCCACGACGGCTCCCCGGGGTGCCCAACGCGAGGCCCGGGCTCTCGCCGATCGGCTGGACGCACCGGGCACGCGCCGTCACCGGGTCCTTTCCCTGGTGGGAAGCGGTCCGAGTCTCGAAGGCGAGGTGACGGCCGACTACACGCTGGGCGGGGGGAACGGCTCGGCCACGGCCGTCGGCTTCGACCCCCGGCTCGTGGTCCGGCTCCGGCGTGTCCTCGGCCGGCTGTCGCCGGCCCTGGTCGTGGCCCACGGCGGCGAGCCCCTCAAGTTCCTCGTCCCGGCCATGATCGGCCGCCGCCGCCCGCTCGCCTACTACGCCATCGGAACGTTGGCGCCACCGGGCCACCGACCGGGCCGCAAGTTCTTGTGGCGTTACCTGGCCCGTCGCCCCGACCTGGTGGCCGCCGAGGGTGCCGAGGTGCTCGACGAGTGTCGTGACCTCCTCGGGGTCCCTTCGGCCCGCCTCGTGCTCGTCCCCAATGGCCGTGATCCCGACGAATTCCACCCCGCCTCCGACGCCGGGAACCGGAAGATCCCGGTGGTCTCCTTCGTCGGTGCCTTCACCGATCAGAAACGGCCCGACCGCTTCGTCGAGGTCGTGGCCGCTCTGCGGGCCCGGGGCCTGGAGTTCCGGGCTCTGGCCGTCGGCGACGGTCCCCTGAGCGGATCATTGTCACCGGCCGCCGCCGCCGCCGGGGTCGAGCTTCTCGGTGCCCGGGGCGACGTGGCCGACGTGTTGAAGGGGACCGACGTGCTCGTCTTTCCCAGCCTGCCGCTCGGGGAGGGCATGCCCGGCGTCCTCATCGAGGCGGGACTGAGCGCCGTGCCGGTGGTGGCCACGTCCGTCCCCGGGGTGGACGCCATCGTGGCCGACGGCGAAACGGGCTGCGTCGTGGGAGTGGACGATTTCGACGGCCTGGTCGACGCCACGGCCGGATTGCTGGCCGATCCCGACCGTCGCCGGACCATGGGCCTGGCCGCCCGCCACCGGTGCGTCGAGCGCTTCAGCATGGACGTGGTGGCGTCGGGGTGGCGGGCGGCGCTGGTGCCGATGTTGGCGGTGCTGTGACCGCCGCATCATCCG
>DATNJD010000166.1:0-2310 GCA_035604075.1 Acidimicrobiales bacterium | reverse complement strand
GCCCGCCAGCAGCCGGCCCGCGTAGGTGGCGATGCCCTGCCCCCAACGGGCGATGCTCGCCGGAGGCAAGCTGAAGGCTCCCGACGTGCTTTCGTCGGCAAAGGGCGTTGCCTCGTACCGGAGGTGACCGGCGGGGTCGATGAAGTACATCACGTCGTTGTGGGCCACGAGCCCGCTCGGGCGCGCCACGTTGACGGTCACCCCGTAGGCCTTCCAGACGGCATTCAGGTTCCGAAGGCTCGAGGTCAGGAAGTGCCAGTTGGTCAGGGTGGCGAGACCAGTCCGTGCTGCCGCCGCCGACGCCGGGGCGGCGGAGAGCACGACCGGGTCGGTGTTCACCGTCAGGAAGACCACGTGGGCTCTCTCCGGGCCCAGGGCGGTGGCGGCTTGTTGGAGCTCGGCCGACATGATCGGACATATGTCCTGGCAGGCGGAGTTGAAGAAGGTCAGGACGACGGCATCACCGCGCTCCTCGGCCAGCGACACGGTGCGTCCAGCCTGGTCGACGAGGGATATCGGGGGGGCCGGTGGGCCCGCCAGCGAGGTGATCCCCATGAATTGCGACAGAGGGGCGGCCACCTCCGGTGTCGACGGCGCCGACTTCGGCGGAGATATCGCACCGGCGCCGGGCATCGTCGACGGGGTAGGGGTGGTCGAGGCAGGGTTGAGACCGACGCTCGAGAGCAGACGCTCGCCCAGGACGCCGCCGATGGCGAGCACGGCGAGGACGGCCACCACGAGGGGGGCAAAGTTGCGCGGCACCTTGGGCTCGGCCCGTCGGAAGGCGGCGAGGCGCTCGGCCTCCGACAGCGGAGGCGACGCCGATGGCTGTTCGGTCACCTCGGTGGACACGGTGGGGTCGGTCTCGTCCGCCGGGCGATCTCAGCGGACCCGGACGATGGCATCGACCCCCATGGCGATGAAGAGGGCGGTCAGGTACGTGATCGAGAATCCGAACAGCTTCATGGCCCGGCGAGGACTGGGGTCCCGTCGCAGTGCCCAGGCGTACCCGAAGAAGATCCCGCCAAGGACAATGGCGACCGCGCCGTAGCCGATGTTGAGGTGGGCGACCGGTGCCAGGAGAAGTGAGACCACCCAAAGGGCCACGACATAGCCCATGATCCGGCGCGTCACGAGGGGAAGACCGGCGACCGACGGGAGCATCGGCAGACGGGCGTTCGAATAGTCGTCGCTGTAGCGGACGGCCAAGGCCCAGAAGTGGGGCGGGGTCCACAGGAAGATGATCCCGAACATCACGAACGGGGCGACACCGAGACGACCTGTCACGGCGCTCCATCCGACGAGGACGGGCACGGCCCCTGCCGCTCCACCGATGACGATGTTCTGCGGAGAGGAACGCTTGAGCCACATGGTGTAGATACCCAGGTAGAAGGCGGTAGCGGCCGCCGCCAACACGGCGGAGAGCAGGTTCACGGTCGACCACAGCAACACGAACGCCGCCACCTCGAGCGTCATGGCGAAGACGGTGGCGGCCCCCGGGGTGATCGCCCCTGTCACCAGGGGTCGGTTCTTCGTCCGCTCCATCAGGGCGTCGATGTCGCGGTCGTACACCATGTTCAGCGCGTTGGCCCCGCCGGCCGCCAGTGCCCCGCCCACCACCGTCAGGGCAATGAGTCGAATCGAGGGCACATGGCGCGCGGCCACGAACATGGTAGGGACGGTGGTGATGAGCAGGAGCTCGATGATCCGGGGTTTGGTGAGGGCGACGTAACTCCGGAGCCGCGCCCGGACGTGGGTACGCGGGACGACGGAGTGCAGCTCTCCGATCCCCAACCGGCTCGGCACGCCGGTGATGCTATCCGCCGACGGCGTCACGCGCCCGGGCAAAGGAAGCGCTGGACCGCGTATCCACCTCGCCTATTGGTGATCCGACGAGACTGGCCCGAAGGAGCGAAATGGACGGGTCCAACGGTGGTGGACAGACGACGTCCGTGGTCTGAGCACTGGGCCACACACGGGCTCCGTCCATCACCACCGGAGCCTCAGGCGGTGGGATCGGAACGGCTCGAGAACGCGGCCCAGGGAGGGTCTACTGTGTCGTCGTGCGGAAGCGCTGGTTCTCCCGCAGGGCACTGTTCCTCCATCTCGAGTTCCTGCTACTCACCGCAGGGTGCCTGGCCGCCGGCTGGTGGCAGGTGACGAGGGCACTGTCGGGGAACGGCCTCAGCTGGTTCTACTCGGCCGAGTGGCCGGGATTCGCGTTGATTGCCATCTACGGCTGGTGGCACCTCATCCATGAGGACCCCGAGGCGCTCCGAGCCCGCAAACAACGCCCGCCCGAGTGGGACG
>DATNJD010000165.1:0-2652 GCA_035604075.1 Acidimicrobiales bacterium | reverse complement strand
GCCATGGAAGATCTGCTGTCGCGCCGGATCTTGGCAGTCACCGACGAGGAGGACGGATGATGGGACTGCTCGACGGCCGTGTGGCCATCGTGACCGGGGCGGGTGGAGGGATCGGGCGCGAGATCGCGCTGTGCCTGGCCGCCGAGGGCGCCAGGGTGGTGGTGAACGACCTGGGCACCTCGCTCGACGGGTCGGGCCAGGGCCAGGACCCGGCGGCCGAGACGTGCCGGCTGATCGAGAAAGCCGGTGGCACGGCGGTACCGAACCCCGAGTCGGTGAGCGACTTCGACGGCGCCGGGCGCATCGTCGCCCAGGCCATCGAGACGTTCGGCTCCATCGACATCCTGGTGAACAACGCCGGCATCGTCCGCGACCGGACCCTGCTCAAGATGACGGCCGACGACTACGACGCCGTGATCGCCGTTCACCAGAGAGGGACGTTCAATTGCGCCCGTCATGCCGCCCCCCACATGCGCGAGGCGGGATACGGGCGGATCATCAACATCACGTCGTCGGCCGGCCTGCGCGGCAATTTCGGCCAGACCAATTACGGCGCCGCCAAAGCGGCCATCATGGGCATGACGTTCGTCTGGGCCCTCGAGCTCGGCCGCTACGGCATCACCGTCAACGCCGTCGCCCCCGCCGGCCTCACCCGCATGACGGCGAACCTCTTCGGAGGCGACGACGCCCCACCCGACCAGAACCCGGCCCTGAACGCCCCCCTGGTGGCCTTCTTGGCCTCCGAGGACGCCGGCTACGTGAACGGCCAGGTCCTCGGGCGCACCGGTTTCGCCTACACCATCTTCCAGACGCCCCGACAGGTGGCCGAGATGTGGAACGGCGACGGGTGGACACCGGCGCAGGTGGCCGAGCATTTCCACGAGGTTCTCGGTCAACATCTCCAGCCCGTGGGCATGCCCGCCCACCCGCTGCTCGGAAAGAGCGACGGCGCACCGGGGTCGTGACCTGGCCTCGCTCTGCCAGAGTGAAGGCGTGGACGTAGCCGATGTGATCAACCGGTCCACCCGGGGGCCCGTCACGGTGGACATGCTCGTGGCCGACCTCGAGGGACTCGGCGTCGAGGCCGGGATGACCCTCCTCATGCATTCGTCGTTGTCGTCATTGGGATGGGTCTGCGGTGGACCCCAGGCCGTGATCGAAGCGGTAAAGTCGGTGCTCGGTCCGGCCGGCACCCTCGTCGTGCCCGCCCACACCGGCGGCAATAGTGATCCGGCCGGTTGGGTGGCACCACCGGTTCCCGAGCCGTGGTGGCCCATCATCCGGGCGACGATGCCCGCTTTCGATCCCCGCGTCACCCCGACCCGGAGGATGGGGGCGATCCCGGACTGTCTCTTGCGCCATCCTGACACGTGGCGCAGTTCCCATCCCCAGGTCTCGTTCGCCGCCGTGGGTCACCACGCCCAGGAGATCACGGCCGGACACCGTATCGACGAGGCGTTCGGGATCACCTCTCCGCTGGGACGCATCTACGACCTGCAGGGATCGGTTCTCCTCCTCGGTGTCGGCCACAACAACAACACGTCGCTGCATCTGGCCGAGTACCTGGCCACGTGGCCGTCCAAGCGCACACACGAGGCCGGGGCGGCGGTCTGTGTCGACGGGGAACGGACGTGGGTCACGTTCACCGACGTCGAGATCGACGAGTCCGACTTCCCGGTCATCGGTGCCGCGTTCGAGGCGGGCGGATCGACGCGGCGGCGCCAGGTCGGTCACGTCACCGGGGTCCTCATGACGCAGCGTCCACTCGTCGACTTCGCCACCCGCTGGATGAACGAACATCGCACCTGATTGCGGTGCGGTCTCACCGCACCCAATGACGGTGCGCCTCGTCAGCCGGCGAAGGAGATGGGCGTGATGGCGCTGGCCGAAGGGTCGAGCGATCCGCCCTGGTTGACCACGATGACGCATCCCGGGTGGGTGGCGTCACAGACCCCTGAGCCGACCGTGCCGGTGGTGACGGCGAACGACAGGCCTCCGGCCCCGCTGGGGTCGGGGTGCCCGAGTGCAGCGTTGGTGAGGTCGCAGTCGGTGGCCTGGGTGGGCGGGCTCTTCGAGCATTCGAGGACGTTGAGGGTCACCCCGGGGGTGTAGCCCTGCCAGGCCACGGTCACGGCCTGGCCGTTGGTCAGACCCTGCGAAGGCGTGACGGTGGCCTGCAGGTGGCCGATCACCGTCTTCGGCACCGGCAGTTTCACCGACCGGCCACCCTGCGCCACGAAGGTCAGGGTGGTGAGCCCGCGTCGTGCGTCGTGCTGGAGCCGGCCCAGGCCGGCCGTCTCGCCGCGCAGATAGCGGTCGAAGAAATCGGTGGTGGCCGCCACGACGCTCGGGAAGGCGGCACCGGACGGATTGACAGGGGAGTCGTGGTCCCCTCCCTTGATGGTCAGCAGACCCTTAGGCGCACGGGCCGCGTTGAAGACGTCGACGCTCGAAACGTACGGAACAGTTGGATCGGCGTCTCCGTGTACCAACAGGATGGGCGGCGCCGAGGCGTCCTCCACCTTGCCCGTGGGAAAGGTGATCGGATCCCCTGACATGACGACGGCCGCCTTGATCCGCTGGTCGCGGCAGCAGCTGTTGGCCACGAGGCCCAGCGTGGTCACGCCGCCGAGCGAATGCCCGGCCGCCCCG
>DATNJD010000164.1:0-11086 GCA_035604075.1 Acidimicrobiales bacterium | reverse complement strand
CTCCACCTGGCCCCAGGCCCCCGAGATGGCGATGAAGTACCTGGACGGGGTATCGGACTCGGACGTGAACAAGATCACCCACGAGAACGCCATCCGGCACTTCCGGTACGACCCGTTCAGCGTGCGGCCCCGGGAGCAGTGCACGGCGGCGGCGCTGCGGGCCGAGGCCACCGACGTCGACACCTCGATGATGGCCCGGAACCCCGCCCACGAACGCAAGACGGTGCTGGCCGCCGATCTCGGCCGCATCGGACGCGACTGACACCCGTCAACGGGTGAGTGTGATCGGAGGGGCGCCGGACTGGACCCGGGTCCCGGTGGTGGTGGGGGCGGGGCAGGTGACCAACCGCGAGGAGGATCCGTCCGCCGCGCCCGATCCCTTCGACCTGATGGCGGAGGCCACCACCGAGGCGCTGGCCGGCGCCGGGGTCGACGTGGGGTCGGCCGACATCAGCCACTGCTGGATGGTGCACTCGCTGTCGCTGCGCCACGGCGATCCCGCCCCCACCCTGGCCGCCCGGCTCGGGATCAAGGGCGCCGAGATCCGCTGCTCGGGCATGGGCGGGAACATCCCCCAGTGGCTCGTGAACCGGGCCGCCGAGCGAGTGGTGGCGGGTGGCCAACCGCGGGTGCTGATCGCCGGGGCCGAGGCGCTCGCCACCCGAAAGCGGGCCCGGACGGCGGGCGTCGAGCTCGACTGGCCGTCAGCCCCGGGGTGGCCCGAGACGTGGCCCGCCCTGGAAGCAGACATGGGGGTCCATCCCGTGGAGAGGGCCCACGGCCTCGAGGCCGCCACCACCATGTACGCACTGGTCGAGACGGCACTGGCCCACGCCCAGGGCCATGACCCGGCGGCCCAGCGCCGGGTCATGGGCGAGTTGATGGAGCGCTTCAACGCCGTGGCCGCGGCCAACCCGCGGTCGTGGTTCGGGACCCGGCGCGACGGCACCGAGATCACCACCACCACGGCCGACAACCGGATGATCAACTTCCCGTACCCGAAGTACTGCAACGCCGTGATGGACGTGGACATGGGTGCCGCCGTCGTCGTCACCGACGCGGCGACCGCCCGGTCCTGGGGCCTCGGTCCCGACGAGGTCGCCTACATCGGCGGCTGGGCCGACGCCCACGAGGTCTGGTACCTGTCGCAGCGCCGCCAGGTCCACACGGCCCCGGCCCTGACCGAGTGCGCCCGCCGCGCCCTGTCGGCCGCCGGGATGACGATGGACGACGTGGGCGCCTTCGATCTCTACGCCTGCTTCCCGAGCTCGATCGAGGTGGCGCGCGACAGCCTCGGCGTCGGCGCCGGCGACCCCCGGCCGCTCACCCTCACGGGGGGCCTGCAGTACCACGGGGGCCCGGGCAGCAACTACGTCACCCATGCCGTGGCCAACGCTCTGGCGTGGCTGCGCGACGGGGGCGACGTGGCCCTCGTCCACGGCAACGGCTACTACCTGACCAAGCACGCCGTCGGCGTCTACAGCCGCCGGCCGCCATCGTCGGTGCCCGAGCCGCCCGATGGCCTGCAGGACGGCATCGACGCCGGCAGCACGACCGTGCCCGTCGAGGCGTCGTTCGCCGGCGCGGGGACGATCCTCGCCTACACCGCCGCCTACGGACGCGACGGCGAACCCGGTGCGGGCGTCATGGTGGTGGACGTCGGTGATCGCCACACCGTGGCCCGGACCGATCCGGCCACGAGCCGGTCCCTGGTGGCCGGCGACGCCGTCGGGCAGGCGGTAACGGTGTCGGTCACCGACGACGGCAACGTGGCCCGGCTGGCCTGACCGGCTCTCAGCCCTCGAGGGTGAGGGCCTGTTCGGGGCAGTTCTCCACGCCCGTCCGCGCCGCGTCCTCGCGGCCGGCCGGAACCTCGTCCACGAGCAGCACGCAGTGGCCGTAGTCGTCGGCGTCGAAGAGATCGGGGGCGAGCACGTAACACCGGCCGTGGCCCTGGCAGCGGTCGTCGTCCAGCTTTATGCGCATGGCCGATCGTCAGCGCGTGGGCGCGAAGGTGAGAGGCAAGTGGTGCAGCGACCGCAGGCCCTCGGTGTACTCGAGCACGGTGCCGGGGACGAGTTCGTACTCCGGGATCCGCTTGTGCCATTCGCGCACCGCCACCCGCAGTTCGATGCGGGCCAGGTGCGACCCCAGGCAGCGGTGGATGCCGCCGCCGAAGGCCAGATGCGGATTGGGGTTGCGCAGGAGGTCGACCGTGTCGACGCCGGGGTGACCGGCGTCGTCGGTGTTGGCGGCACCGATGAGGAGCATGACGTGTTCACCGGCCTTCATCGGGCAGCCACCCACCTCGACGTCCTCCGCCAACACACGGGGGACGGCGGGCACGGGGCTCTCCCAGCGCAGCAGCTCCTCGATGGCCGACGGGATCACCGACTCGTCCGCCGCCACCTGGCGGCGGTGAGCGGGTTCCTGGGAGAGGTAGCCGAAGATGCAGTCGAGGGAGTCGGTGACGGTGTCGAGCCCGGCGATGATGAAGAGGAAACAGATGTCGAGGATCTCCTCGTCGGTGAGCTGCACACCGTCGACCGACGACCGCATGATCTGGGCCAGGAGGTCCTCGGTGGGGGCACGGCGCCGCTCGGCCAGGGTCTTCTCGAAATAGGCGTAGATGCTGTCGGCCGTCCGCCGCCGGGTCGGCTCCTGCTCCTCCATGGTCGTCCCCGGGGGCCGGATGATGCCGTCCTTCATCTCCAGGAACTGGTCGAGGTCGGCCAGGGGCAGGCCCATCAGCCGGAGGAAGACGGTGCAGGGCAGGGGGACGGCGAAGTCCTGGTGGAAGTCGCACGATCCCTTGCCGGTGAAGCCGTCCATGACCTGGTTGACCAACTCGACGACCTCGCCCTCCAGCGCCGCCATGTGCTTGGGGGCGAACAGCGGGTCGAGGATCCGGCGGTACTTCACGTGCTTGGGCGGATCCACGCTCAACGGGATGAGGGGCCGGATGTTGCCCAGCTGCACCGCTCCGGGACGCGACGTGTAGACGGCCGGCTTGCGCAACGCCGCCTCGACGTCGTCGCGTCGGGTGAGGAGGTGGAACAGGTCCCCGATGGTGTGCACCCGCTGCTCCCGCAGCATCCGGGACATCGCCCGGGGATCGTCGGCTGACGCCAGATCGACCACCAGGGAGGACGATGCGGAATGACCCTCGTCGTAGGCTTCCATGGTCTCGCCTTTCGCTACCGGGCCGTCGACATCACCATGCGTGATGCACTGGTGCCGGTCCGGGACATACGTCTGACACCGGCCCCGGGGCCCTACACCGGCCACGATAGCTTTTCCTGACGACAGTGTCAGCTTCGCGGGCGCGAAAGCGCCGGGGACAGGCCCGCCGCCGGGTCCGGCCCCCGCTCAAGAACCTCCGTCGGTCTGCCGACGCGCCAGTATCCGAACACCGTCCCTGACCTGGGCACAGTACGATTCGGGCGTAGGACGTAAGGGAGTTGCCGTGGTCATCGCCGGGAGCGACAGGACGACCCGCCGTCGCAGCGTGCGGCGGCAGGAGGCGCCGTCGTTTGCCCGCTACGGTGCCGAGCTCCGACAGGCGCGCGAGCAGCTGAATCTGAGCCTGACCGTGGTCCAGGACCGGACCGGTGTCCACAACCGCGACCTCGAGGCCCTGGAGGAGGGTGACCTCACGCGGTTCCGCGACGAGCGCGCCGCCCTCGTGGCCGTCCGCCGCTATGCCGACACCGTCGGACTCGATGCCGCGCCGATGTCACAGGCAGTGGTCGATCAATGGCGTTCCGTCACTGAGGCGCCGCCCTCGGCGATGACAGGGCCGGCGGCGGCGACACCGAGGAACGGGCCCGTCCTGGCCCCGGCCCCGGCACCCACCCCGGTGGCCCCCCCGGTGATCCGGCCCCTGGCCGACTCCTCACACCTGCGGGCCTTCACCCAGACGGCCCAGGTACCCCGGGTGGCCGGCGCCCCCGCCGTCCGACCGACACTTCCCCCCGGACTGCGCTTCGACTCCACCGACGCCATCCCGGTGACGACGCGCCCCGCCGACCACGGCCGGCGCCCGGCGTCGATGGGCATCCGGGTGACCGTGTGGACCCTGGTCCTGCTGCTCGTGGTGGGGGTGGCCGGCCTGTCCATCGACCACTGGCGGCCGGGCTGGTTGGCCAAGCTCCATCTGGTGGCGAGCGCGCCGCCGTCCACCGCCGCGTCGCACCCCGGCGGCGCGTCGGCCAGGCCACCCGTCATCAACTCGTCGCCGACGGGACCGCGGGCCACCAACGTGATCGTCCACTCCCCGGCCTTCCAGGTGGTGGTGGCCACCCAACAACCGTGCTGGATCAACGTCACCGATCCCTCGTCCAAGATCCCGGTCTTCTCGACCACCGTGCCCGCCGGCACCACCAAGATCTTCACCTCGGTCAACGGCCACCTGTCGGTGGAGCTCGGCGCCAGTCGCGTCCTGGTGGCTGTCCAGATACTGGGCAAGACCGTTCCCGGTTGGCTGCTCGCTCCGAGTTCCGTTCCCTACACCGTGACCTTCCGTTCCGCCACCGGCTGACCTCCCCCGTCCGACATAGGGTTCGGGCATGACACCGAGGATCACCATCGTGGGCGGCGGCAGCACCCACTGGACGCCGCGGCTGCTGGCCGACTTCGCCAACACGGCCAGCCTGCACGACTGCGCGGTCACACTCACCGACATCAACGAGACGTCGCTGCCCCCCATGCTCACGATCGCCAAGCACATCGTGAGCGCCCGGCAGATCGGGATGTCGGTCACCGCCACCACCGATCTGGCCCACGCGCTCGAGGGAGCCGACGTGGTGATCATCGCCCTGTCGGTCGGTGGACTGGCCAGCATGGCCCACGATCTCGACATCCCCGCCCGCTACGGGATCTGGCAACCGGTGGGCGACTCGGTCGGGCCCGGCGGCATCGCCCGGGCGTTGCGCTCGGTCCCCGTGGTCCTGCGCATCGCCGCCGAGGTCGAGCGGCACGCGCCGGACGCCACCCTTCTGAACGTCAGCAATCCCCTCACGGCCTTGTGCCGGGCCGTCAGCTCACGGACCACGGTGACGACGATCGGTCTGTGCAACGAGCTCGTCGGCCTCCAGTTCTGGCTCAGCCTCGTCTTCGACGTCGATATGCGCCGGATCGACCCCACCGTCGCCGGCGTCAACCATCTGCCGCTCGTGACGGCGTTGCGTATCGGCGACGACGACGGCTTCGCCCTCCTGCGCGACGTCCTCGACGATCCCGGACAACTGGAGGACCAACCGGTCTGGATGGCCCCGCCGCCCGGATCGCACTGGCGCAAGATCGATCCCGCCCGGGACTGGACCAAGGCCGACATCGTGGCCAACAACCGGGTCAAGCTGGAGGTGTTCCGCCACCTCGGCGTACTGCCGGGCTCGGCCGACACCCATGTGGCCGAGTTCTTCCCGTGGTTCGTGACCGCCGCGTCGGACCAGGGCCGGGCCTGGGGCATCCACCACTACGGCCTGGCCGGCCACAGCCAGGACAAGGTGGACGACGGCATCTGGGCGGCCGAGCTCGAAGCGGGCGGTGACATTCCCCGTTGGTCATCGGGGGAGCTGGTGGCGCCTCTGATCGACGGCCTCGTGAGCGGCACGGCCCGAGAGCTTCCCGCCAACCTGCCCAACACCGGTCAGGTGACCGACCTTCCGGCCGGGGTCGTCGTCGAATGCATGGCCACCGTCGACGGTGACGGCATCCGTCCCCGCGACACGGCGTCGGCCGGTGCCGCCGCCGAGCATCTCCGCCGGGTGGTGGCGTCGCAGGAGCTGACCGTCGAGGCGGCCGTCACCGGGGACCGCGGCCTGGTCCTGCAGGCCATGCTGGCCGACCCCGTGGCCGGCACCCTGCCGTGGGAACACATCATGTCCATGACCGACGAGCTGCTGACCGCGTCGGCCCCCTGGCTGCCTCAATTCGCCGCCACCACCTGAACGCCCCCGCCCGCCTCAAGCGAACGGGGCGGGGACCCGATGAACGTGTGTGACCACCTGGACCGACGGCGCCATACCCGTCTCCGACCCCCACGCGCAGTTCCAGAGGGTGGCCGGGCGCCTGTCACGCGTTCTCGGTGCCTCTGACGAGGTCACTCTCGACATGGCCGCCGCCACCTGTCTGGAGGAGCTCGGCGGCTTCGCCGACGTCGACGTCACCTTCATCACCTTGCTCGACGACGACATGTGCGTGAGTGACGACTGGCACTGGATCCGGCCCGGACTGAGCGCCACGGCACCTCCCATCGGGTCGGCCTTGTCGGTCACCTTGGGGCCCGTCCTCGAGGTGCTGCGGGCGGGGAACACGGTCGTCGTCGACGACCTCTCCCGTGTCGGGATGGACCAGCCCGAACACGCCCTCGCCACCGCCAACGGACTGCAGGCCGTCATGATCGCCCCGGTGGTCGTGGGGGGGCGGCTCCTCGGGGTGATGGGACTCCAGGTGTTCCACCGGTCGCAGACGTGGGAACACAGCCTCGTCGCGCAGATCGAACTGCTGGCCCAGACCCTCGTGCAGGCCGTGTCCCGGACGCGCCAACAGGGTGCCTTGGCCGTGGCCAACGCCCGGACGCGCCGCATCGCCCGGTACATTCCCGACGGTCTCCTGCTGCTCAGCACCAAGGGAGGCGTCTCGTGGGTCTCGCCGTCGTTCTGCGCGATGACCGGTCTTCCCGCCAATCGGATCCTGCACCAGTCGGCGTCGTCCTTCTTCCATCCCTCGCATCGCCAGGCCTTCGACGAGCAATTGGCACGCGCCGTCCGGCGCCACGATGCCCAGATCACCGTCCAGTTCCAAAGCGAGACCGGGGACTGGCGCTGGGCCGACGTGGCCCTGGCCCTGTCGGCCGAGCCGGACGCGGGCGTTCCCAACGAGATCGTGGTCAGTATCCGTGACGTCCACGAGCGTCACCTCCGCGAGCGGCACCTCGTCCGCCAGGCCGACCTCGATCCCCTGACCGGCCTCGCCAACCGTCTGGCCTTCGAGCGTCAGATCGCCGCCCTGGCCGAGCGCGACATCCGGGTCATGGTGGCCTTCTGCGACATCGACGATTTCAAGACCATCAACGACCGGTTCGGCCATGACGTCGGAGACAACGTCCTGCGGTCGGTGGCCGCCGCCATCGGCAGCGTCGTGCGGGGCGACGACATCGTGGCCCGCTTCGGCGGCGACGAATTCGCCCTGGTCGTCACCGTCGACGACTCTCCGAGCCTCTTCCCCCTCGGAGCCCGCCTCCTCGGTGTGACCCGGGAGCTGGCCGTGCACGACACCACCGTCACGTTGTCGGTGGGAGTGTGCGGCCCCGGCCCGGCGTCGGATGCCGCGGCGATGCGTCAACGCGCCGACCAGGCCATGTACACGGTCAAGCGGAACGACAAGAACAACTGGGCCGAGGTCGACTGGATCCCGCCCCCCCGTTGACGTGACGGTTTAGTCTCGTCCCTGATGCTCCGGGGCACGGCACCGTGATCGAGATCCGGACGTTCCGGCTGTCGCCGGGCGCCGACGTCGAGGCCTTCAAGGAGGCCGACCGCCGGGTCCAGGCCGAGTTCGCCTACCGCCAAGCCGGCCTCCTACGCCGGACCGTGGCCGGCGGCGACGGCGGCACCTGGATCGTCATCGACCTGTGGCGTTCCGCCGCCGACGCCGACGGCGCCGACGAACGGTGGGGCGGCGACCCGGCGGCGCAGGCCTTCATGGCGTTCGTGGACGGCGCCAGCGTCCGGACGGCGCGCTACACCGAACTCGATTGAACCCGTCGGAATCGACTGAACCCGACTGAACTCGACCGATCCGACTGAACAGCAGCGTTATTGCTGGACGAGCACGAGGGGCACGCCTTCGGGATCGTCGACGGCGGCCAGGGTCGGCCCGCCCGGGATGTCGAAGGGCTCGGCCACGATCCGGCCGCCCAACGCCACGGCCCGATCGAGAGACGCCCGCAGGTCGCGCACCTGCACGTAGAGCGACACCCCGGACCGCTCTCCCTGCCGGATGTGGCCGGCGGGCCCCGGCTCGGGCCCACCGAGGCCGGGCGGGATCTGCATGATGGGCCCCTCACCGATGTCCCAGTGACACAGACCCCGGTAAAAGGCGGCTTGCCGTTCGGGGTCCCGGGCCACGATCTCCCAGTGCACCACCGGCCTCGACCAGTCGTCAGTCACCGCCACCTCCCTTGCGCCGCGCCGCTCCAGCGTGGCACATGGGTTACCCCGATTCACCGAACTCGCGTCAGGTCCCACTCTTGACACTGCCCGACAGCGTCCCGTCGGCGTTTCCCGTTCGCTGAATCGTGCGGACGGGCTGCCCTCGCCGGAGGCGGTCCCGCCAGACGTCGGGATGAAAGAGCGAGGGAGCGCATTCGTCGAGGAACGATCGGACGACGGAGACGAAGCGCTCGGGATCCGAGCGATGCGGGAAGTGGCCGGCGTCCTCGAAGATCTCGAGGCGGCTCCCGGGCAGGGCCTCGGCCGCCAGGTACGCGTGTTCGACGGGGATGATGGCGTCGTGAGCACCCCACAGGAGCAACGTCGGCATGCCTTCGGCCAGGTAGGCGCGATCCAGCATGGTGATGACCTGGCCCCGCCAATCCACCCCGGACCGAAGTGTCCGCAGGATCGCCCGCCGTGAGGCAGCGTCGGGAAGGGCGTCGAAGACCTTCAGGATCTCTTCGGTGTCGCGCCCGAGATCGGTGCCGAGGATGCGAAGGCCGTGGGCGGCCATCCGGGCGCCGAATTTGAAGACGGGTGACCCGAAAGTCGGCATGAACAGGTCGGCATTGGGTGCGGCCGCCAACCGGAGCAGGACGCTCACGCTTCTGGCGATCCCGCCCGTCCCCACGAGCACCAGGCGCTCGCAACGCTCAGGGAATGTGTACCCGAACTGCGCCGCCACCCCGCCACCGAGAGAGTGGCCCACGACGGTCACCCGGTCGATGTCCAGCACTGACAGCAGGTCCCTCATCCCGTTGGCGTAGGCCGCCACCGAATAGTCGGCCCGGGGCTTGTCCGACAGGCCGTGCCCGAGCAGGTCGGGAGCGATCACTCGGTGGTCGCCGGCAAAGGACTCGACCACGGGCAGCCACGTGCTCGAGGAGTCACCGATGCCGTGGATGAGCAACAGCGGCGGCCCCTGCCCGGCCGACAAGAAGGCGCGCCGGTAGCCGTGGATGGTGAAGAAGTTGTACTCCGGTCCTTCCGGTTGCTCCAGGGCCCGAAGTGTGGGGCTCTGCCCATTGTGCGTGGCCGAACTCATCGCCGCCCCCCGGCACCCTGTCCGGAATCTCCGGTCGGACTCCCGGGTCCGTTCTACGACTCCCCCGTCACGAGCACATGTCGGCGTCGTGAACACCCGGTTACGCCTCGGTCTCTCGACAGGGCAACTGGATCCGTCGACCCCGACGGCCTGCCTACGCCACGGCGACGGCGTTGGCACGGCGGAGGCGGTGGGCCATCTCCTTCAACATGCGGTGGGCGACGTCGGGTGATGACTTGACGAGCGTCTCGAACTCGAAGCGGTTCAGAACGAGGACGTCCATGTCGGTCCGGGCCACCACTGTCGCCGTGCGGGGACCGCCGTCGAGGGTGGCGACCTCGCCGAAGAAATCACCGGGACCGAATCGAGCCTTCTCCGATTCCCCCACCAGACAGGTCGCCGTTCCCGACAGGACGATGAGCACTTCGGCGCCCCGGTTGCCGGCCGTCGTGAGCCGTTGGCCGGCGCGCACGGGGACCCGCGTACCGAGATGGGAAAGTCGCTTCATGGTCCTGTCCGAACAGCCGGCGAAGACGGGCAGACCATTCAGATCGGGGCCCCACTGCCGGCGTCTGCGTCTACGGGCCATTCGGATCACTCCCCGCACCGGCGGTGCGATCTGGGGTCAACCCTCAGAATAGAGACGCTCCATTGCGGGGCCATGAACAGAACGCGAACACCAGCTGAACCTTGGCCCCCGACCGGTGGGGCTCGAAGAGCCGCCGGAGATCGGCACGATCGGGGCGCGAGGGCGTCCTCGTCGCTCATAATGGCCGCCAGCGGACCCCGAGACGGAAGGCGGACCACCGAGATGGTGACTGTCGAGGAGCTGGCGGCCGAGGTCGCAGCACTTCAGAAGCGGGTGGCGGCGAGCGAGACCGTGCTCGCCATCCAGGCCCTGAAAGCGCGCTACGGCGAACTCGTCGATCGACGCTTCTCGGCCGGCGCCGTGGTCGACGCCACGACTCTGGCCGGCGTGGCCGACGCCGTGGCCGCCCTCTTCGCCCCGGACGGCGTGTGGGACGGAGGTCCGGGCCTGGGCAAGGCGCAGGGACGGCCGGCCATCGCGGCACGCCTGGGCGCCCCCACCCTGGATTTCTCACGACACTTCTTCTTGAACCCCCGCATCGAGGTGAACGGGGACACGGCCACGGGCCGATGGGACCTACTGAGCCCGTGCCGCCGGGCCGACGGCACGTCCTACTGGATGTGCGGGTACGAGGACGATGACTACGTGCGCGTCGACGGAATCTGGCTCCATCTCTCCATGACACTCACGACCGTGTTCATGACTCCGGTCGGCGAAGGATGGACGAGGATCTTCGCGTAGGCGTCCCCAGCTCCGACGTGACGCCCGCAGACCCGGGTCCGCAGGCGGCCCCGGTCGTCCAGGACTAGCGTCGGGACACTCGAATCACAGGGGAGGCCGGCCGTGGGGAACACCCGGATCACAGACGACCCGAGGATCGATCCTCGTATCAAAGTGGTGCTCGGTGCCATCGAATTCGGTGATGCCGTCGGTGACGCCGAGAGCCGGGAGCAGCTGCTCGAGGAGGCCAACACCGAAGAGGCCATCGCCCGTCGCACTCTCGTCACCGCCTTCCTCGGCATGTGCGACACCGAGGAGATCGCCTCGTCGAAGGGTTTGACCGTCACCGAGCACACGTTCGTCTCGGCGCCGGACGGAAACGAGGTCAATATCCGACTCATCCGGCCCGACAGCCGGGATGTGGTGCCCTGCGTCTACTACATCCACGGGGGCGGAATGGCCACGATGTCGTGCTACGACGGCAACTATCGGGCGTGGGGACGGATCCTCGCC
>DATNJD010000163.1:0-7664 GCA_035604075.1 Acidimicrobiales bacterium | reverse complement strand
GCAGTTACCGGGCCAGCAGTTACCGGGCCAGCAGTTACCGGGCCAGCAGTTACTGGGCCAGCAGTTACTGGGCCAGCAGTTACTGGGCCAGCGCCGTCCCGAGGTCCCCCGCCCGGGCGTCGGGCACCCGGACGTCGGCGTACCAGGAGAGACAGAGGGCGACGACGGCCCCGAAGAGCAGTACGTCGGTGATGCCGACGGCGGAGACGACGGGCCCCACGAGCAGGTTGCCCAGGGCCACCGTTCCGCCGAACCCCATGATCCACAGCGCCATGACCCGCCCCCGCACGGCGTCGCTCAGGCGCGTCTGCAGGCTCGTGTTGAGCGCGGTGATGAAGGCGAAGTAGAACGCCCCCACCACCGCCACGATGAAGTAGGCGGGGACGGTGGAGCGCAGGAGGGCGAAGACGGCCAGCGCGGCGGAGTAACCGAGCAGGCAGACCCGCACGATCATGGGCTTCGAGGTCCGGGCGAACACGGTGCCGATGGAGAGGGCGCCGATGAGGGCACCGGTGCCGAAGCAGGCGTAGAGGAGGCCGTAGTCGGCCGACTTGGGGTCGATTCCCAAATTGTGGGCGGCGACCACCGGCATCTGGCCGATGAAGGCCAGAGCGAGCAGTGAGAAGAGGAAGACGGTGACCAGGCACCGACCCACCACCCGGTCGGCGCGCGCCGTGCTGATGCCGGCCGTCAATTCGCGCCAGGTACTCGCATGCGGGGTTCCCCGCGGTGACGCCGGCAGCGCCACCGCCAGCAGTGCCGCCACGACGAAGAGATAGGTCGCCGCGTTGCCGGCGAAGACCCAGGCCGGCCCCACGAAGTGGTACGCCCCCCCGCCGATGATGGGGCCGATCACGCGCGAGGCGTTCATCTGGGCGGAGTTGAGCGAGATGGCGCCGGGTAGGTCGACGCGGCGGACGAGGCCGGGCAGGATGGCGGCGTAGGCGGGACCGAACATCGCACTCCCCACGCCCACCATGACCACCATCGCCACCAGAACGACGTGGGAGGGCGTCGGGCTCCGCACCACCCAGGCGAGGGCCAGCGAGAACACCAGCTGTTCGACGGACAGCACGATCAGGAACTTCCGCCGGTCCACCCGGTCGGCCACCATGCCGCCCACCATGGCGAGCAGGAGTGCCGGGCCGAGCTGGGCGAAGATGATCACCCCGACGAACGTGCTCGAGTGGGTGATGTCGTAGGCGTAGGCGCCCAGCACGACGTTCTGCATCCAGGTGCCGATATTCGAGGCGAAGGCACCGAAGAAGACGACCCGGAACGTGCGGTGCCGGAGCGCCGATATCGCCGTCCCCGCCGGGAAGGGGCGGTCACCGTCGACGACGGCGTCCTCGATCTCCTCGATGGACGGCGCCGGCAGCTCCGCCTCCTCCTCGGGTCCTTGCGGCACCCCCGCATGGTAGGGGAGCCGGTTTGCCGCCCCGATCGGGACCGTGACGGTGTCAGCCGGCGGCGTCGAGCAGGGCCAGGGCCTCGTCGTCGAGGACGAGGCCGGTGGCGGCCAGGTTCTCCTCCAGATGGCCGAGCGAGGATGTCCCGGGGATGAGCAGCACCGTGGGGGCCTGGGCGAGCAGCCAGGCCAGCGCCACCTGGGCCGTCGTGGCCCCGAGACGGCGGGCCGACTCCACCACGGCGGGGGCGGTGAGGACGGGATTGTCGGGCAGGAAGGCCGATCCGAGCGGGAAGAAGGGCACGAAGGGCACGGCGTCTGTGCCACAGGCATCGAACAGAGCCTGCTCGCTGCGGCCCGTCACGTTGTAGGCGTTCTGGACGCAGGCCACCTCGATCTGGGTCCGCGCCGTCCGGTACTCGTCGAGCGTCACGTTGCTGAGCCCGATGCCGTCGATGAGGCCCTCGTCGCGCAGCCGCGCCATGGCCGACAGCTGGTCGGTCAACGGCACGCCCGCGCCGGGGATCCGCCGCAGGTTGACCACCGGGATCCGCTCGACACCGAGGCTGCGCAGGTTGGCTTCGACCCCCGCACGCAGCTCCCCCGGAGTCTGGGCCGGCAGCCACTGTCCCTGCCCGTCGCGTCGGGCTCCCACTTTGGAGACGAGCACCAGCTCCTCGGGGTAGGGCGACAGAGCCTCCCGGATCAATTCGTTGGCCACGTCGGGGCCGTAGAACTGGGCCGTGTCGATGTGGTCGACGCCGGCCGCCACGGCCCGTCGCAGGACGGTCAGGGCGCTGTCGCGGTCGGCCGGTGGTCCGAGGACACCGGGCCCGGGGAGTTGCATGGCGCCGAAGCCCATCCGGTGCACCGGCCGGCCGGCCAGGGTGACGGCGTCGGTCGGCATGTCTCTACGGAGTCCCGGCGAAGAAGTCGAGGATCTCCGACACCACCCGGTCGGCGTGCGTGAACACCCCGAGGTGACTGGCTCCGGCCACTTCGACGAAACGGGCACCGGGGATCATCTCCGCCGCCTGGCGGGCACGCGCCGGGGGGGAGTCGACGTCGTGCTCGAAGGACAAGACAAGGCACGGCGAGACGAGTGAGGGCCATCTTTTCGTCCGTTCGACGTCCAGCGACCAGGCCAGCGCCGCCTCGTACTGGCCCAGGCGTCCCGGGTTGTCCCACGGTTCGAGTGCGCCCAAGAGCGCCATCCAGTCGTCCACCACGCTGTCCTGCTGCAGCTCGTGATTGGGCAGGTAGCGAAGCGTCTCGACCGCGTTGAACCAGGCCGGCAAGGGAAGATCGAGCCGGGCCAGATCGCGTTCAACGGTCGTGACGGCCTTCTCCCAGGAGGTCCCGACATTGCAGCTGCCGATGAAGACACCGGCGCGCGTGCGCCCGGGATGGCGGAAGGCCATCGTCTCGGCGATCCATCCCCCCATCGAGTAGCCGACGATCCGGACCGAGGTGAGCCCCAGATGGTCGAGCAGGCCGATGGTGTCGTGCACCATCTCGTCCACCGTGTACGGAGCCGGCGGCGACGAGGACGGCGCCACCCCTCGGCTGTCGAAGGTCACGACCCGGTAGCCCGCCGCCGTGAGCGCCGGCACCACCGTCAGTTGCCACGACATCGCCGGCTGGCTGAGCCCGCACACGAGCACGACCGGGTCGCCCGTGTCCGGTCCGAAGACGTCGTAGGCGATGGTCACCTCCGGCAGGGTCAGCTCGGGCATGGCCGCATCATCGCTCACCCGACAGCGGATCGCCCATCAGGACGGTGGAGACGTCGCCGCCGTCATACCGCCTTCCCGTCGAGCAGGAGCTCGACGTCGATGTTGCCCCGGGTGGCATTCGAATACGGGC
Source organism: Acidimicrobiales bacterium (assembly GCA_035604075.1). GTDB lineage: Bacteria > Actinomycetota > Acidimicrobiia > Acidimicrobiales > UBA8190 > Palsa-661. The sequence goes on along the minus strand of DATNJD010000163.1, from coordinate 4,390 downwards.
AGACCTGGTGGGCGGCCCGGACGAGCTCGGCGGCGGCATCGCCGTCCTCGACGGCGGGCAGGGAGACGTCGAGGGTGACGGTGAGCTTGAAGGCACCGTCACCGGTGGGCAGGAGCCCGACGGCCGAGTCGATGGAGACCTCGCCGGCTTCGACCTTGCGGCGCCGGGCCACGGCGCCGAGAGCGCTCTCGAAACAGGCGGCGTAGCCGACGGCGAAGAGCTGCTCGGGATTGGTGCCCCCGCCCGAGCCCCCCAACTCCTTCGGGCGCCGGAGCTCGACATCGAGCTCTCCGTCCGTCGTCCGACCGTGGCCGTCGCGGCCCCCGGTCACGTGGGCGAATGCGGTGTAGAGGACCTTGGCCATGGCTGCTCCTGACCTGAGGCAGTGCACCGGCCTCGTGTGGGGGGTCGGCTGATCGGAGCCTACCGGGCGACCCGACCGGCGGTCTCAGCCGGCGCGCTCCTTGAAGGTCCGTCGGTATCCGTGAGGACTCGTGTGCAGGACGCGGCTGAAGTGCTTGCGCAGGTTGGCCGCCGTGCAGAAGCCGGACCTCTCCGCCACCACGTCGATCGACAGGTCGCTCGTCTCCAGAAGTCGTTGGGCGAGGTGGACGCGCTGACGGATCAGCCACTGCAGAGGGGTCGTCCCCGTGCCGGCCCGGAACTGCCGGGCGAAGGTCCGCGGGCTCATGGCCGACCGCGACGCCAGGTCCTCGACCGTCACCGCTTCGTCGAGGTGCTCCTGCAGCCAGGCCAACGTGTCGGCGAACAGACAGGAGTCGTCGACCACGGCCATCGGCGCCTCGATGAACTGGGCCTGGCCCCCGTCGCGGTGCGGTGGCACCACCAACTGGCGGGCGAGCTGGGTGGCCACGGCGGCGCCGTGGTCCTGGCGGACGACGTGGAGACAGAGGTCGATGCTCGCCGCGCTTCCGGCCGACGTCATGATGTCGCCCTCGTCGATGTAGAGGACGCCGGGGTCGACCGAGACGAGCGGGAAGCGGCGGGCGAGGGCGTCGCATTCCGACCAGTGGGTGGTGGCCCGGCGGCCGTCGAGCAGGCCCGACGTGGCGAGGACGAAGGCGCCGGTGCACAAAGAGAGGATGCGGGCACCGCGCCGGTGCGCCCGGCGTAAGGCGTCGTAGACCTCGTCGGGGACGCGCTCGAGCGACTCGGTGGGCGGGACGATCACCGTGTCGGCGGCGTCGATCGTCTCCAGTCGGTCGGGGACCTCGATCCGGAAGCCGCGGTCGACCGACACGGCGGCCGTGGCTGCGCACAGCGACAGCCGGTACCAGGCAGCGCCGGCGGCCACCCATCGGTCGTCGCCGAAGATGTCGGAGGCGACGGCCAGTTCGAACAGGGTGACCCCGTCGTAGACGACGATGGCGACACCGTGCTTGGCAGGATCGTCGCGCACTATGTCGATCATGCCACTTTCGGCCCGCCGGCGCCGGGGTGCACGATGAGGAGGTGAAGGGAGCTCTTGCCATGGAGGTTCTGGTCAACGATCCCGGTGACCCCGAGCGCCTGCTCCTGCGGTCCGGTCGGACCCGGGACCGGCTTCTGGTCCGTTTCTCGGCAGGCGCCCTCGATCGGCGCTTGGCGCGGGGGGACGTGCCCGAATCGAACGTCCTGCTGGCGCTGCGCGCCCAGATCCTCGCCCGGCCCGACACGCGCCGCGCTCTCGCTCGGAACTGGGAACACCTGGTGCGGGTGGCCCGGGGACAGCCGGTGCGCGGGGCGCCCCTTCGGCGCGCCGCCATCGTCGCCGCCGAGTCCGCCATTGCCGAGATGCTGCAGGCGCTCGCCACCGAGCACCCGACACCGGCGCGGGGAGTGGCCATGGCCGGCGTTCTTCTGCGCGACGGCGCCGGGCCCCTGTACAACGGCCAGAGCACGGCCGACCTCGCCACCGCCGTGCGCGACGCCACGGCTCAGTTGGACCCCACGACCTCCGTGGCCCCCCGGGCCTGAGCGGCGGGCCCGGGGCCGCGCCGGGCCGCTACGGATTCGGGTCGACGGCGGCCGCAGTGGCGCCGAAGAGCTCGTCGTAGTCGCGCAACCGGCTGGCCAGAGCGGCCATGATCCCGAGGGCGAACGTCGGTGTCTCGTGGACCAGGAACAGAAAGAGCCCGCGGTCGATCTCGGCCAGAGTGGTCTCGACCGTTGCCACGGCGTTGAGGTTGCGGGGGAGGTTGTCGATCAGGGCCCGTTCGCCGAAGACGTCGTTCGGTCCCAGAGAGGCGACGACGGCGGCGCCCTTGCGGAGCTCGACGGCGCCGGCGACGACACCGAACATGTGTGTCCCCTCGTCCCCTTCGCGGTAGATGGTCTCGCCCGCGGCCACGGTTCGATGGACCGGAGCGTTCAGGAAGAGGCCCTCAGCGGTCATGGTGGGGCGAATTATGCCCACTCGTGCCGGCCGGTGCCGAGCACCGGACGGTGCCGGCACCGTGCGGGGCGCATCATGCGGGAAGGTTGCGGGCCCCGGGGCCCTCGTGCCCGAGGACGTCGTCGGGATTGGCCAGGGCGCAGCGGTCGAGGGAGAGGCACCCGCAGCCGATGCAGCCGGTGAGGCGGTCACGCAGGCGCTGGAGCTGGCCGATGCGGTCGTCGAGGTCGTCGCGCCAGGCGGCCGACAGGCGGGTCCAGTCGCGGCGGGTGGGGGTGCGATTGCCGTCGAGCCGTTCGAGGGCCTCCCTGATCGTGCGCAGGGGGATGCCGACGCGCTGCGAGGCGCGGATGAAGGCCACCCGGCGCAGGACGTCGCGGGAGTAGCGCCTCTGGTTGCCCGCCGTCCGGCGGCTGCTGATGAGCCGTTCGGCCTCGTAGAAGTGCAGGGCCGAGACGGAGACGCCGCTGCGGGCCGAGAGCTGGCCCACGCTCAGTTCGCGTACGTCGGCAGGAAGTTGGGTCATGGCCTTGACCTCAATCTTACCTGAGGTTTTAGGCTCGGGGGCATGGACCTCGACCACAGCCACGCCGGCACCATCGACCGCCCCACGGACGGCGCATCCGTGCTCGACGACGCCTTCGAGCGGATGGGGGCGACTGACTTCGAGTTGCCCAACGGGTTCGTCAACCACGGGCCCATGGCCTGTGAGGCCCTGGCCGCCCTCGGATGCGACGATCGGGTGGCCGGCTGGGCCCGGTGGTTCGTGCAGATGGTGGGGGACGGCCCCCCGTCGGTGGAGCCGTCCCGGGTGAGCGATTTCGAGGGGCTCGACGCCCTCGGTGCCTACGGCCGGCTTCCCGAATGGCTGGGCTACTTCGAGCGGGCCGTCGCCCGGGAGGGATGGGAGCGGGTGGTCGAGGTGTGGGTGCCCCGGCTGGTGCCGGGCATGGCCACCGCCCTGTTCCACGGGGTGATCCGCACCGCCCACGCCGTCCGGGCCATCGACACCGTCGAGACCGACCCCCGGCGGGCCGAGCTGGCCCGGGCCCTCGGCTACTGGGCGGCACGGTTCCATCCCGGTGGCGACGGGGCCGAGCCGGCGGTCGAGGCGGCGGTCGAGACGGAGTCCCGTGGCGCGGCGATCGTCGCCGCCGCCGACGGCGCCCGGCACTACGTGGCGCAGCCGACCATCTTCAACCTGCACGGGGTGACGGGGGCCATGGCCGTCGCTCTGCTCGTCGACCACGTCGGTCCCGACGCCGCCGCCGCCGCCGTGGCCCGGCTCCGGACCGAGCACGCCACTCTCTACGGTGGCAGGGAGATCCCGGTGACAGCGGCGGCGGCCGACGGGTGGGATCCGGCATGGGCCGGGCAGGCGGCCGACAGCCGCGACGCCCATCAGGTGAAACTGGTGGAAGCCTGCCGCCGGGGGTGGGAGGCGAGCGGCGACGACGCCTTCGTGGCCGCCGCCCGACGGGTGTCGCGCTAGGGAATGTTCAGATGGTTCCGGTCCCCTCCCGCACGAGGTGACGCGCGGCGGGGGGCGACGCGGTCAACGGCTGTGCGGGAAGGGAACCGGAGAGGGATCGGCTGCTGTTCGGCAGGAGCGGGAGCGACGGACACCACCACAATGGGGACATCGCAGTTGCTCCCTTCGACCTCGTCGCGCTCCGAACAGAAATGCTCGGTGCTTGCGTCACCGGGGTCTCGAGCAACGTTTCCACCGGCAAGACCTCATGGTCATCGCCTTAATCGGCAGACTACCACCGGCGGCCGACCCCTGATCGGCCGGGGATGTCCCATTTTCCGCCCCGGCGGGCCTGACTGGAGGTGAGGGCCCCCAGGTCGTAGTTTCAATAGCCGTGGGCCCCGTCGCCGCCATCGCCGATACGTCCCGGCGGAGCCGGTCGCGGGCCGACCTGGTCATGCGGCGCCTGCTCTTCGTGCCGGCCGGCCCGGCCGCGGTGGGGGACGAGGCCGTCCACCGGATGT